>RFPG01000061.1 GCA_009926245.1 Sphingobacteriia bacterium
CCGACCACGCCTTGGCCCTCAAAGGCTCTATTGCCTTCTTGAATGGACGAAAAGAAGAGGCCGAACGATGGTGGTTGGAGGCCCAAAAAGGGAATCCGGAAATTTTAATCCCGCTTCAAGATTTTTTGCAAAAAGTCAAGGATCAGGTTATAGATTTGCAACCATCTAAACCCCAAGATTAAAGCCTTTTATGCATTTATCAAAACCTTATATTTTACTGCTCATCTGGATAGGGTTTACGATAAGAATACCAGCGACAAGGGGACAAGAAACCGGAGGAAATACGGCCTCCACCAAGGCATCAACAGCCTCCGAAAGCAAGGCCTCCGAAAGTCGGGCCCTCAATACCGAAAGCGTCGCCTACCGGCCTCTCAATACGCTTGAACAATTTGCCTACGAATCCGAAATAGCGAATCAACTCCAGAACCAGGTGAGTCGCTACATGGATGCCAATTTGTTTCACATTTCCGTTCAAATTGAAGGACGCATTCCCATGAATGCCGGCTTAACCAAAGACAAGGCTGCCAAAGGTTTGACCGATCCCAACACCCCGGAATCCGAGGAAATATTGACGATGTTACCGGCGCTCCCCATTTTTAATTCAAGGCGTCGTACGGCGGTCACCGTCGAACGTGGACAAAGCGCCAAGGATCGTCCGGGGAGCGACAACATCAGTCCCGAAATGATGGGACCCCAAATTGACCAGATTCAAGTCGTAATGTTGGTGGATAGTGCGATTACAACCAACACCATCAATTTCTTTAAAGGGTTTATTTCTTCCCTCCTGCGTTTGAACACCGCCCGGGGTGATGTCATTACGGTCAAGCAAACTAGCTTTCCCAAAAACATTGAAGACGGAAATTCAGCCCTTGATTCACCAGGGTTGAGCGATCAGCGTAGTCCTGAACCATCCCGCGAAGAGGCCAAGAATATGCAGGCCCTCCGCCAAAACCTGGAGAAACTCAGCTCGACCTTGCCCCTTACGTTGGGACTTGGTTTGGGGCTTTTGGGGCTTTTTGTCTTTTTGGGTCTTTTGATGCACGGTCGATTGAAGGCCAAAGAAGCCGGAGGTGCGGCTGCAAGCGCAGGCATCCAAAACACCAACAGAGCTCCAGCACCCGAACGTTCGACGACCCCGAACGAACCCAACCAAGCTCGAGAAAATAGTGGAAACCTAGGCGCAGGTGTACTCAACCTGCAACCCCAAGATCCTACGGCCATGCCCGTTTACAGTGACCCTCTGATGGAATGGTTGATTAACCAGCGTCAGCGTTTGGCCCTGGCCCTCGAAGAAATGTTACGGGAACAAGGCGAATCCGGTTATCCCAAGGTCATCCAAATGCTTTACCCCTACGGTGAAGATTATTTTGTCTTGCTGCAGAGGCACTTAGAAGTTGCCACGTCCAACCATTTGCAAAGCCTATGGAAGGATTGGACCGCAGATCGTAACAATCCAAGGGATCGTGAAGTCGCCCTCAAGGAACTTCAGTTAGCGATGAATAAACAAGCCAAAATGGGCTTTTTCCCTTTCATCAATTACCTCAGCGACGACGAAATTTATCAACTTCTTCTTCCCGAAACTCCTTTGCATTGCCTGATGGTATTGGAAGGCTTGGGCGCAGATCGCAAGGCCCGCATTTTGTCCGCTTTGGGGGCCGAACAAACCACCAAAATCCTCACCCAATATCCCCTCCTCGAAGATCTCAAGTTCAAGAATTTTGCTGACTTATCGGCGAACCTTTTCGCAGCGATGAACCGCATGCGGGAAGCTGCTGGTCCCCAGGTCAAAGCCTATGCCATGGTCCTCGAAAACGTGCGCGGTGCCAACCTCAGCAACCAAGAAAAAATGCTGGCTCAACTCTTGGAAACCGATGCCAAAATGCATGAATACATCCGGGAAAGGGTGGTGCTTTGGGGCGATGTACTATCGTACCCCAACGAAGCACTCAACGAGGCCATTGCTTCCTTGGGAAGCAACGAATTTGTCGATTTGGTGGGCGATGATGCAGAAGTCACCGAAAGGTTGTTGGCATTGCGCCCACCGCGGGAACAATTACTGCTCAAAGAAGTCTTGTCCCAAGGCCCCAAACCTTCCAGCCAAACCGAACCGTTACGCCGCGAGCTATTAGGGCGTCTTCTTGCCTACAAAGAATCCGGAAGGCTTGCCCAAAACACCAACGATTCCAACCCCACCTTAAACAATCAAGAACTTCTCAACAACGCATGAAATCTTCAAAAATCCTCCCCTTCCTCGCCTTGATTCTGCTTTGGACCGCCATGGAATCTTGCACAGGTCGACGCGCTTTGGTTCGGATCCGAACGGCTGGTAAAAACCGAAAAGAAAATCTACAAGCCCTCAAAGACAGCACCCAAAACAAGCCACCGGTGGACACCATTAACCGAGAAGTCAAGCAACTCAAATACGAGCAATTTGTGTTTCTTGCCAATCTGATCACCAGCAATTTGGTGAAAGCCCAAAAAGTTGTTTACGAAAAAAGATATGCCGAGGCCGAAGGTTTGGTTAAACAGACCATTTCTTGGCATCCAACCAGCGATGCTTACATGCTGCTGGGTAGTATTTATAAATTACAAGGCAAATTCGGAGAAGGGGATTCCTGTTGGAGCATTGCCCAAAAGCTGGATCCGGAATTTGAAAAGAGAATTTCTATTTCAAGCAGAGACCAAGCCAATTTGGATTGATCGAAGTCTCAAAATTCAATCTACCCTGTTTAATCAATCCATCGCATGAACAAGAAACTGATCACGGCCCTCTGTATGTTGGTCTCCTTCGGGCTTTTCATGTTGGGTTCGTTGGATTCTTTCGGTCTCTTCAAAATTGAGGCCCTCGGGGGTGCTCTGAACCTGGCCTCCCTCTTTGTGATTTTGGGGGGATCCTTTTTTCAGGCTTTTGTATCCTTTCCCACCGAAGTTGTCATCAAGGCCATCCGACGACTTCGACCCCCTTTCCTCCGAAAAACAGTTCAGGAGGACCGATTGGAATCAACCATGACTCTTTTGAGACAGCTCAAAGCTGACAAACAAGGAACCATTCAAAGCTTGACCGATGGGCAGGCCAAAGGATTTCGATTGTACTTGGCCGAATTGCTGAGCACCAATTACAATACCGAAGAAATTCGCATTTTGGGTTACCACAAAATCCATACCATCATCCAAAAAGACTCTTTGCCACTGCAGGCGATCAACGTTTTGGCCTCCTCATCACCCGCCTATGGTATGTTGGGTACCTTGATGGGTTTGATTGTGATGTTATCGGATTTTACGAACTATCGAGGATTGGCGGTCGCCTTGGCACTGGCCCTGATGACCACGTTCTATGGCTTGATTATGTCCCAGTTTATTTGGCAACCACTTGCCAAGAAAGTATCCCAAGGCATTATGTCCGACCAAATGTGGTACGAAGTTGAACTTGAGGGGGTTATTCTGACCATGGAGAACAAACCCGAGTTGTTCATCCTTGACCAACTCTCCGCCATGTCAAGAGCCCAAACCGAAGCGACCGTTTAGGCCCCATCCATCATGACCAACAGCCGATTACCGGGACGCAAAAATTCCACGGTCTTGGAAGAGGCGCCTTCCAATCTATGGGAAGCCACCTACATGGATACGATGACCCTTCTTTTGGCCTTTTTTGTGGTCTTGTCGAGTTTGTCAACCCAAGAAATGGCCCAAGTGATGATATCCAAAACGGATTCTGAATCCGAGGGGAGCAATGCCATGGAAGAATCCAAAGCCCCTAGTGAAAGTGCTCAAAATCAAACATCGGCCTTGTTCTACCCCATTCAATCCCTGAACGACAGCCTCACCCAAAATCGCAGCTTCAAAATTGACGTAGAGGGTCATACCGACGGAGCGCCCATTACCACGGTGCGATTCAAAAACAACTGGGAGCTGAGTGCCGCCAGGGCCTCCGGTGTTGTTCGTTATTTCCTCGAAGCAGGCATTCCTGCCGAGAAACTTAAGGCCTCCGGCTACGCCGATGCCTTCAAATTGGTGGAGGACCAGGATGCCAGCGGTGCCTTTTTGCCCGACAAACAAAACCAAAATCGACGCATCGTTATCAGGCTCTACTACGAATAGGGTTTCTTTCCCTAATTTTAGGAACGGATGAAGCTTGTTCGAAGCCGATACGTCCCCTAAAAGCCCTCCTATGAAGCCAATGTCGATTTATTTGAAGTTCTTGTCGTCCCTTGTTTGGATTGGGTCCCTGATCATGGGGGTCCACCAGGTTGTTTTCGCTGCAGCCGGGGGTCCCGACGCCTACGGTTATACCTGGAAGGATTCCAACGAACCCGGCGGGCCGACGTACCAATGGATTGATATTACGACAACCGGTACCCAGGTGACCGGTTTGGGTGATGATAATTTTGCAGGACCCTTTGGTTTTATTGACGGTTTTCAATTTTATTGGTATTACCCAACCCAGGTTTGGATTGGTTCCAACGGGTATTTGAGTTTTAGCGGGAACAATTTTGCTTCGCCCTTCCCTATCATACCCAACACCGCCAGCCCACACAATTTCATTGCCGGGATGATGTCGGACCTCAATTTTGACGGACCAGGCAATCCCGGGACCTGCTATTACCGGAATACCTCGGATACCATTGTCATAAGCTGGATTAATGTACCCTTCTGGACGATGGGTACGCCCTCTTTCATAGGCAGCAATTCTTTTCAGATGGTCTTGGTCCGCTCCGATCGGAGCATCACCTTTAATTACCAGAGCCAATTGGGTATGACCCAAGGCGACGATATCACCATTGGTATTGAGAACATCACCGGGCAATTGGGTTTGCAACATTCCAAAAATATTTACCCTTTAGGTGGGTATTCGGTGAAGTTTTATTACCCCACCACCACCACCTACCAGGCCGTGGATGGAGGCGTTCATTGGAACATGGAAGAAGGCAATGGAGGCGTTTTTGTGAAGCGTTACACGGCGGTTCCTTCGACCACCAACATCAAAAACTTTGGAAATCAAACCATCCAGTCCATCAATGTGACCACCAGTGTTAGCCACCCCACGGCCATCGGAACCAGTGGAACCGGGCAAGTTTTTTCGTTGTTACCGGGAACTGATACCACCATGAGCCTGGGCGCTCCGCTAATACCCACCGATCCTGGCATCTACACGATGATATCGCAGGTCAGCGGCATCACCGGTGATTTGGTGGCATCGAACAACCTCCTGCAATCCAAGATCGTAGCTGTGGACACCGCAGGAACCCAAATCCCCTTGGTTTACCACGATGCCACTCCGGAACCGGGGGGTATCTCCTGGAGCGGGGGCAGCGGAGGAATTGGGTATTATATCAAACCTCCCTTTTACCCTTGCCAAATCAACGGTTACAAATTCACCATCGCCGCTGATCCTTCAGCCAGCGGGTGTTTCCTCAAGATCTACGACGATGACGGCCCCAACGGAGGGCCTGGGACACTTCTGGATTCTGTCTATGCGTCCCCTACATCGTACGTGGTCGGTGCGAATAGCACCGTGCCCACCGCTGGCAGCCAAGTCACAGTCGCGAGTGGAGGGTTTTATGTGTTATGGGTCATGCCTGCTGGTTCCAATGTGACCTTGGCATGGGACCGGACCCCTCCTGTTTCCAACCGTTCGTACGAATATTTGGGCGGGCTTTGGGCGCCTTGTCGCTTTCGTTTTACCGAGGATTACTTCTTAGGTGTTTCGGTGGCTTGGGCCAATTTTGAAGACGTGCGTGCGCTGCGTTTGGTATCGCCGCAGGCCAATGCCTTGTTGAATACCCCGACGCCGGTTCAGTTCAGGGCCCTCAACGCTGGGAGTTCGGTCAACGGCCAGCCCATCCAGTTGGGTTACAAATTCTCCATCGAGGCTCCTGTTTACCATACGGTCCCGGCCGGTTCCATCCTACCGGGAGATTCGATCACCCATCAATTCACGACCTTGTTGAGCTCTGGGGCCCTGCGTTCCGGGACTCTTTGTACCTGGGTCCGAATGAACGGTGATATGAACAGCAGCAACGACACCACCTGCATCAATGTAACCTATCAGCCGGGGGTTGGTCTTCAAGAAATCGTGCGGGGCAACGGGTCATGGACCCTGTATCCGAACCCGGCCTCGGACGATGTACGAATACTTGGGATGAATGATCAAAGACTGCCGAACGAATGGTTGCTAACGGATGCCACAGGACGGGAATTCCTCGTTGGGTCCGAACAAGAATCCGAACAGCAAATTCGATTGGATCTCCGTGGTTTGGCAGAAGGGGTTTATTACCTCCGCGCTAGGAGCGAAGCAGGGCGGGCTTTGCCCCTGTTCATTCGCCGCTAAGCACTCGGTTTCGTAGGAAACCGAGTCGGCTTTCGTTGTGATGTGCCCAGGACTGGACTCGAACCAGCACAGGATTACTCCCACTACCCCCTCAAAGTAGCGTGTCTACCAATTTCACCACCTGGGCAAAGGCCTGCAAAGGTAAGGTCTAGGATTGGATTTTGACCCCCCGACGATCCAGGCTTTTGCGGTAAAGCCGGGCATTGCGGGTGTGTTCAGCAAAAGTGGTCGCAAAACGATGGGTACCTGCCCTTAGGGGATCGGCGCAAAAATAAAGAAAGGAATGATTTTCGGGGTCCAAAACGGATTTAATGGCGTTTTTGGAGGGAATACAAACGGGACCCGGAGGCAATCCCGTACGACGATAGGTATTGTAAGGCGATGCAACGAGGGTATGATCCAATCCGATTCTCCGCAAATCAAAGCGACCCAAGGCAAATTTGATGGTTGGATCCGCCTGCAGGGGCATGCCGATGCGCAAGCGATTGAGGTAAACGCCTGCGATCCGGGGTCGTTCGGCTTCGTATTGGGTTTCTTCTTCGATGATGGAGGCGAGAATGAGGGCCTCCCGAGGGGATAAACCCTGGGCTTGGGCCCTATTGATTCGCTCTGGATTCCAGAACCGTCGGTATTCGCTTCGCATCCGCTCCACAAAAACCGTGGGAGCAACTGTCCAGTACACCTCGTAGGTGTCCGGAAGAAAAAGGAGCAGGTTGTTTTGGGCCTCCCAACGACCGCTATCCAAGTCCACCGAGTCCTTGAGAACAGCCATCCATGCGGCCGAATCGGCCATCAATTTCTGACCAAGAAATGCCGCCAATCGATGAGGGGTTCTTTGTTT
>RFPG01000062.1 GCA_009926245.1 Sphingobacteriia bacterium
GGATTTTATTGAAAATATGATGTTATGGGCCGGGGAAAACCTGCGTCAAATTTTGGAACCCCGATCCCCAGCCCTGAGTCATTTGGTGACCAAAGGTCTGATGCCTGGTATTGGAGGGGTTTTGGTTTTTGTGCCCCAAATTTTCTTGCTGTTTTTGTTTTTGGTTTTGTTGGAGGAAAGCGGATACATGGCGCGTGTTAGTTACTTGATGGACCGCAACCTCAAACGAATAGGCCTTAACGGCAAATCCATTGTCCCGATGCTGGGAGGTTTTGCCTGCGCTGTACCCGCCATTGCGGCCACTCGTAACATTGTTTCTTGGAAGGAGCGCCTGTCCACGATTATGATTCTGCCCTTGATGAGCTGCAGTGCTCGATTGCCGGTTTATGCGCTTTTGATTCAATTTGCGGTCCCAGAGGGCTATATCCTCGGAATTTTTAGTTTGCAAGGATTAACCATGATGGGTCTTTACTTGATGGGGGTGGTTGCGGCGGTGTTGTCGGCCTTGGTCATGAAATTCTGGATTCGCGAAAAAGGGCCTTCGTATTTTATGCTGGAAATTCCCGCCTATCAATGGCCTGTTTCTCGAAACTTATGGCAGGTTCCATTGCGTTATTGTTTGAATTTTGTGCAAGGCGCAGGTAAGGTGATTGTTTTTGTTTCTCTGTTGTTATGGGTTTTGGCCAGCTTTGGACCGGAGCACAAAATCAGCGAAACCCTAACGGGAAATGTGCCCCCTCCGGCCTTGGAACAAAGCTATGCCGGTGTTTTGGGAAAGGCGTTGGAACCGGTCATACGGCCTTTGGGTTTTGATTGGAAAATAGGGATTGCTTTGGTGACTTCTTTTGCGGCACGAGAGGTTTTTGTAGGAACCATGGCCACGATTTACGGGCTGGAAGGGGATCCCAACGAAGAGGGGAATCAACTTCGGCTCAAGGAGCGAATGCAAAAAGACACGGTGGAAGGGAGCAAGGAGCCCCTGTTTAACCGGGCCGCCGTTTGGTCCTTGTTGGTTTTTTATGCCTTTGCCCTTCAGTGCATGAGTACCGTAGCCGCCACCAGGCAGGAAACTCGGTCCTGGAAATGGCCGCTGATTCAGTTGTTTTACCTCAGCGCTTTGGCTTATTTGGCCAGTCTGGCGGTTTATCAATGGAGTCTTTGAGACAGCCGTGGAGCAGGATTACAGGAATCGAAGCAGCCTGACGCCCCTCATCAAGCCCCTGCTGGCTTATATGAGCGAAGAAACAGCCGTATGGGTGGCCCAACTGCTGGTTGTCCATGGCGTGGAACTGGTTATCACCCGCGAAAGAAGTTCCAAATACGCCGACTATCGCCCCCCATGGCGACATAAGGGCCACGTCATCACGCTCAATGCCAACCTACGCCCGCTTAGTTTTCTTTTGATTTTTTTGCACGAATACGCCCATCTTTTGACTTGGGTTGAAAGCGGACCCCGAGTCCGTCCCCACGGTCCGGAATGGGCTGCGGCCTACGCCCGATTGGTTCACGGGGCGATTCGTCGGGGCTATTTTCCCGAAGCGATGCACGGTCCTCTGCGTCGTGCGATGCGACAACCGCAGGTTTCGGGTTGTGCCCAACCCGAGCTCATGGAATGGTTGCGGCAGTTTGAGGGTCAAGAAGAGGGCTGGCTAACCCTGGAAACCCTGGAACAAGGGACTCGCTTTGAAACCAAAGCCGGCATGGTTTTTGAAAAGGGACCCAAGGGCCGAACGCGTTATCGCTGCCGTCGGATACCCGGCGGTGCTTATTATGTTATACACCAAAGTTTGTTGGTTCGCCCTTTGAACGAATCAACGAAGTCCGCTTAGGTTTTCAGCGGCCAGTGTTCGTATTCGAGCCGAAGGGTGAAGCTTCAATTTTTCATAAAAAGCCAACCCTCTTTCTTTTTGGTTTAGTCGCAGGATTGCCCGGTTGTAATCTTTAAGCCACGTTGGGTATTGCCTCAACGAACGGGAATCACGTAACTGCATAAGACTTTTTTCGAGGTATTGAAGGTTATTCGCTTGTCCGAAATCCGCATAAAAGCCAAAAAGCGAACCCACCATACTGCTTTCATTTTGAAGAGATTGCGCCATTTCAGCGGCTTGCGATGGATTGGTTTTGGCGATGGGGCGCAGGGCCGCTGCTGTTACCAAGAGGGAGGAATCGGAAGCTATTTTTTGTTCCAACCAACCAGCAGGTAGCGCTTTACCAGAATCGGACGTTTCAATTAATTTTAGCAAAGCCTTTTGGCGAACTTGGGAACGGACGTCTTTTTCAGCTGTACGCTGAAGCAATCCATAAAGCAGGGGATCTTGTTTGAGCAACGAGGCCGGTATGGCATCGGCGGCCAGACCCCGGATGACCGGCGAGGGATCGCGAAAGGCTCTTGCCAACAGGTCTTGGTAGGCAACGGCTTCGGTCGTGCGATTGGGATCGGCCCAGGCCCCCCAAAAGCGTTGTGGGTTTTGTACAAGGGCTTCCAGGGCTCTTTTGCGGTCGTAATAGAAGGGCGAACCTTTAAACTGTTGGACAAATTCATCAAAGGTGCGGCCATCGTTGTATTCGCACAACAAAATCCGCCCCAGGTTATGCCCCGTCCAAACAGGTCGTGGAAAATCGAAACGGAACTCCTGAACTTCTCGATCAAGGACCACGGTACGGGCCGTGGATGAATCAAAGAAATAAAATTCCAATTGAACGGGCAGGCGAAAAGTCCGTCCCGGCAAGGCGCTGTGTTTTTGGCGAAATTCAAAAACACATTGTTTGTTCAGACTGTCGTATCGGTAGTTCATATCCACGATGGGATGGCCTTTGGATAAAAACCATTGATTAAAGAAAACCTGCAAATCTCGTCCGGTAACTTCCTCGCAAATCAAACGAAAATCGTGGATTTCGGCTGATTTGAAAGAAAAACGTGTGAGATAAAGGCGGATTGATTCAAAAAAGGCACGATCCCCAATTTCGTTCCGTAACATATGAAGTACACGGGCACCCTTGGCGTAACTGTGCCGGTCGAACATGTCTTCGTTGTTCTCGTAATAGTAGCGAATAAGGTCCACCTGTTTGCGCTTGGATTCTGCCAGATAATCCCGCATATTGCCTTCCAAGGCCGCATCGGCTTCTTCGGGACCGTAGGCGTGTTCGTACCAAAGCGGGGTGCCGTAGGTCGCAAAAGATTCGTTGAGGCTGAGGTTGCTCCAGCTTTCACAGGTAACCAAGTCCCCAAACCAATGGTGAAACATTTCATGTGCCACGGTTCCTTCGGCTGATCCGTCCACCAATTCTCTTTCGGAGCGCTGGGCCCATTGCCCAAAGACCACGGCCCCGGTGTTTTCCATCGCCCCCGATACGAAATCTCGTACTGCAATTTGGTGGTACGAAGACCAAGGATAATCCACCCCTAATTTTTGGGAATAATAGGTGAGCATATCCTTGGTGCGATGGAAGATGCGCTCGGCTTGAGGGGCGTAGCGGGGTTCGACGTAGTAATGTACCGGAATCGAGCGCCAACGGTCTTTGACCACTGCAAAGCGACCGGCTGCAATCATGGCCAGGTAAGGCGCATGCGGTAAGCGATGTTCCCATACATCCGTTCTTGTTCCATCGGCGTTGAGGCGGGAAGACGTCATTAGGCCGTTCGACAAAGTGACCATGGACGTATCCACTGTCAAAGAAATGTGTTGCGTGGTTTTTTGGTTGGGCGCATCGATGGTGGGGTACCAGCAAGAATTGTGGTCGGTTTCTCCTTGAGTCCAAACCTGCCAAGGCTTGTCGGGGTAGATCGAGTCAGGCCGGATGAAATAAAGACCTTTTTCGCCTTGGATTGCGGCGGAGCCCGGGCCGGCTTTCAAGGAATCCGGGGATGCCGTGTATTCCATGTGGATTTCAAATCGGGTCCCTGATTCGAGACGACGGGGAAGATTGAGAGTGACCACTTGGCGATCGTAGGTATAGAGGGGCTGGAGAGTACGGGTAGAATCCGCATCCAGGGTACGGAACGAAAGACGGTGGATTTCAAAACCTTGAGCGTCCAGTTTCACTTGTTGAATTGGGTAAAAGCCCACGGCTGCTTCAATCCAGGCCTTGCCTCGTAATTGAGCGGTCTCAAAGAGGGGGCGCAGTTCGAGGCGCGTATGGATCAGGCGCACATCTAACGGCCTTGATGCCCGGTACAAGGAGGCCCAAGCCGCCTCGGAAGTGGTGTCTTTGGTCGGTTGGATTCCCGCATTTCCTGCTTCAGCGCGGGACGGACCCGTCATTCGGTCACCCGATTTGGACCGAAGTCCCTGCTGAAGAGGCCCGCAAGCAGTCCAAAGGAGGCCGAGGAGAGTCAAAAGAAGAAAGGAGGGCATTGACAAGGTCCGTTGGGTTCTCATGGTCGGGTTGGGGTTTAATTTCGCAAACTTATGCACTACGACAAGTTCTCCAACAAAGCCCAGATTCTTTGGGGTGATCAGCTGGTGCAGGTTGCATCGGATGCCATGGGTCAGGACTTTTCGGTGGAAACCCGGTTGTACACCCCCGATATTGTGGAAAGAGCCCCCGGTCATTTCCATGTTTTGGTGAACGGACGCTCCCTACGCTTGCGCTTGATCCACCGAGATTCGGATGGATTGGTCATGGAATGCAACGGGCGTCGTTACAAAGTGGGCATCAAGACCACGCTGGAGCAATTGCTTGACAAAATGGGAGTTGCGACTGTTAACAACCGGGGTCCCGCCAAGGTGCAGGCCCCCATGCCCGGTTTGGTCCTCCGCGTTTTGACTCAGGTGGGCGCCGTCGTGGCCCCCGGCGACCCTTTAATTGTTTTGGAATCCATGAAAATGGAAAACACCCTCCGGGCCAGTGGGGCGGGTACGGTGGTCGAAATCCCGGTCCAGGCCGGTCAGGCCGTCGAAAAAGGCCAACTTTTGGTTAAATTCAGTTAAAAACTCGTATCTTTGCGCTTGAAATGAAATCGGAGGGGGCGAAGGCCCCCTTTTTTGTTTTTTAGCAAACCAGCCCCCGGGCCATGAAACCCCTCGAAACACCCCCCTATTCCGGCGAAAAAACCCGCCCTGAGCTCCTTGCCGACCTCAAAGAGTCGATTCAAGCGCTTTTGGATGGCTATTTCGTTGGTCAGGATTGGTTTGTGGTCGAAAGTCGCTGGTCCAACGACGCCCGCAAGCTGACCGTGAACCTGGACGGCGATCAAGGCGTTACCATCGAGGTTTGTACCGGTCTCAACAGGGCGATTGGGGCCTTGTTGGACGAACACCCTTGGGATTCCCCGGTCCTTTTGGAAGTGGGATCGCCCGGCGCGGATACCCCTTTCAGTATGCCCCGCCAATACCCTCAGCATATCGGTCGCCGACTGCAGGTGACCACTTTGCTTGGTGAAACCTCCGAAGGCACCCTTCTTACAGCCGATGCCAACGGTTTTGAAATAGACACCAAAGCAGGGCCGGAACGATTTAGCTACGAACAGGTTCGGCAATCCCGAGTCCTCCTTCCTTTTTGAAATTTAAAACCCATCTATCCGTTCAATATCTATTGTTATGCCTGTTAAAACCAAAACCCAGCCGTTAAACCAAAACCAGGTTTTGATCAGCTCCTTTTCGGAGTTTAAGGAATTCAAAAACATTGATCGCGCAACCATGATGCGCATCATGGAAGACGTTTTCCGCAGCATGGTCAAGCGCAAATTTGGAACCGACGAAAACTTTGACATCATTCTAAACACCGAAAAAGGTGACCTAGAAATTTGGAGAAACCGTGAAATTGTAGAAGACGATTCCGAAGAGTTGGGCCAACCTGATAAAATCTCCCTTTCGGAAGCCCAAACCATTGAGCCCGACTTTGAGGTAGGCGAAGAGGTTTCGGATGAAATCAAATTGGATGATTTTGGCCGTCGCGCCGTATTGGCGGCTCGTCAAACCTTGGTTCAAAGGGTTTTGGAGCTTGAAAAAGACAATATTTACAAAAAGTACAAAGACCGCGTTGGGGATATTATCACCGGCGAGGTTTACCAAATCTGGAAAAAAGAGATTTTGGTATTGGACGATGAGGGGAATGAATTGATCCTCCCCAAGAACGAGCAGATTCCAGCTGATTTTTACAAAAAAGGGGATACCCTCAAGGCGGTCATTCTTCGCGTTGAAATGCAGAATATTACACCTCGAATTGTGATCTCGCGGACCGACCCTGCATTTTTGGCCCGTCTGATGGAAATGGAAGTTCCCGAAATTTTTGATGGCTTGATTACCATACGCAGCATTGTGCGCGAGCCCGGTGAACGAGCCAAAGTAGCGGTCGAAAGCTACGACGACCGCATTGACCCGGTGGGAGCCTGTGTTGGGATGAAAGGATCACGTATTCATGGCATCGTCCGCGAATTGCGCAACGAAAGCATCGACGTGATCAACTTCACGAACAATCTGGAACTCTTTATCCAAAGAGCTTTGAGCCCCGCCAGGGTTGTTAGCCTGGAAATCAACAAGGAAACCAACAAGGTCAATGTCTTCCTCAAACCCGACCAGGTTTCTTTGGCCATTGGAAAGGGTGGTCACAACATTCGCTTGGCCGCCAAACTGACGGGCTACGAAATCGATGTCTTCCGGGATGTCCAAGACGATGATTCCGATGTGGATCTCGATGAATTTGCAGATGAAATCGATGGCTGGGTTCTTGATGAACTCAAAGCCCTTGGTTGCGATACCGCCAAATCGGTGATCAAAATCGGGCTAGAGGAATTGGTTCGCCGCACGGAACTTGAAGAAGAGACCGCAGCACAGGTCCTGGCTATCTTGCGTTCAGAGTTTGAATAAATAATACCCTTACCCCCTAAAGCCCCAACATAGAATGTCCGAAGGCACCGTTCGCGTCAAAAAAGCGGCAACCGAGTTCAACATCAGCGTGCAGCACCTGGTGGAACATCTTGCCTCCAAGGGATTTAGCGTTGAATCCAACCCCAACGCCAAGATCTCGGAGGAAATGTACCAAATGCTCTTGCGCGATTTTGGACAGGACAAGAAATTCAAGGAGCAGGCCTCGCAGATTCATATCGGTAAATCGGGCAAAGAAGACGTTGTTCTGGACCAAAAAGCCGTTAGCCAATCCCCCAAAGCGAGGGCTGACCAAAAAGAGGTCTTAATCAAGGGGATGAGCCATG
>RFPG01000063.1 GCA_009926245.1 Sphingobacteriia bacterium
CGCAGTAGACCTCCATCTCTCGGACTCGCCGTGCAATGAGCTGGGTGTACTGCGAACCAAAATCCAAAATCAATACCTGGTCCATGGCCAAAATTAAGGGTTGGTCGTTTACTTTGCTTGACCTGCATGGAAGACAAAAACCAACGTTTGCCAGCGGCCCTGTTTTTGGACCGAGACGGCGTCATCAACCACGACCCCGGTGATTACACCTGCCGGCCCGAGGATTGGCATCTCTTGGACGGCATTACCGATGTCATGTCCGCCTACCAAAGAGCCGGATACCGGCTGATCGTGGTTACCAATCAGGGCGGCATTGGCTTGGGACGTTACACCCGCGATGACCTGGACCGCATTCACCTCCGCATGGTCCAGGCCTTGGGCGACCATGGCGTGGTGTTGGATGAAATTTATGCCTGCCACCATCATCCCAAGATCGAGCCCTGTTTTTGCCGAAAACCGGCCCCTCTCCTAATCCAAAAAGCTTTGCATCGTTGGCAATTGGACCCCAAGCAATGCTTGATGATTGGGGACCGAAGCCGGGATGTGGAAGCTGCCGAAGGTGCCGGCGTTCCTGGTTATTTGGTGCCGGTCAATGCCGACCTACGGCTCTTGGAAGGGCCCTGGCAAGCCCTGCTCAAAACCCTTTGCCTCCTTTGGATCTTCCTGGGCAGCCTTTGGGGCCAAGCCCAGGCCCAAACCGTGGTGGCCCAGGTTTTTTTGGATCCCCGTTGCCCTGCCACCCAAAGTGCCCTACCCGCCTTGCAACGAAGTCAAGAAAAATGGGCCGAGCAAGTTCACTGGATTGCGGTTTTTAGCGATTCCAGCCTCAGCGAACAAACTTGCCTAAAATATTTGTTGGAACACAATTTAGCGATGGCGCTGCGTCGGGATCCCCGAGCCAACAATCTGCGTGTATACCGCATCCCTTTGCAACCTTGGATTCTTCTGACCAATCAACGGGCCGTTACCCTGCACCAGGGGCCATTGCTGGATGCCAAAACCCTGCCAAGCAACCTTCAAACTTGGGAAAAAAGCCTCGAGCAATGCTTGCAAAAACCGGATCTTCGGTCCAACACGCCTCCTCGAAAGGCCACCGTGCGGGGTCAAGGCTGCCCGGTCCCTCAGGGACCTGCCACGCCCTAAGCGTTCCCTAAGAAAGGATTAAGCAACGATGGTCCCTGACCATCGAACCTCGGTACAACCTGGAACCAACTGATTCAGGTAAACCGGAACAACCGAACCCGCCCACAGGGGATCGTAAACGGTCTCAACGCGCAAATAATTAGGCGTATAGCCCCGCATGGTCGATGGAGAATCCTTGCTACCAGGGTAGGCTTCGTTCTCAAACAAAACCGGTAGGGTCCGACCTCGAAAAGTTTCCGCAAAATGCCTTTCTCTCTCCAAGCTCCATCGAGTCAAGACCTGGTTTCGCAAGGCCCTTTGTTCATTGGTAACCGCCTCACCCATGGCCATGGCATCCGTACCGGGTCGTTCGGAATACGAAAAAACATGGAGGTAGGCCAAGGGCAGGCTATCCAAAAAATTCTTGCAGGCTTCAAATTCCGCATCGGTTTCGCCCGGAAAACCTACCATCACATCCGCCCCGATGCAGACCTCCGGAAACAACTCTTGAATACGAAGCAGGCGTTCTCGGTAGAGGTCCGTTCGGTAACGCCGTCGCATCCGTGCCAACACGGTATCCGATCCACTCTGGAGGGGAATATGAAAATGAGGCACAAAACGCGGGGACTCTTTCACGGCCAACAACAAGGCTTCATCCAATAAATTGGGTTCCACACTGGACAAACGAAAGCGCTCTGCATCGACTTCCTGATGGAGGCGCCGAACCAAGGCATCCAAGCCTTGGCGAGGTTCTTGGGGAAAACGATCGCGGTCTCCTTTGCCTTTTCCAAAATCACCCAGGTTCACCCCGGTTAACACGATTTCGACTGCACCGTTCTTCACCAAATCCTTGGCGCGCTGGATGACCGAATCCATGCGATCGGAACGAGAGATGCCCCTGGCGGCGGGAATGGTGCAATAGGAACAGGGGTAATCGCAGCCGTCTTGAACCTTGAGAAAGGCCCGGGTTCGATCACCCCAACTTTGGGCCGGCACAAAGTCCAAGGCCTCTTGAATCGGTCGGCGGACGACACGATGGGCTCCACCCTCTGGAAGGAGCTGTGGAAGCCTCCATTTATCCGCCGTCCCAGCAACCAAGGTCACACCGGGAATTTGGGCAATTTCATCGGGGCGCAACTGGGCATAACAACCCACCACCGCCACTTGGGCGTTGGGGGCATAGCGCAAAGCCTGTCGTACCACTTTGGCACATTTGCGGTCGGCCTTGTCGGTCACCGAACAAGTATTGATAATGTAAACGTCGGCACCCTCTTCAAAGGAAACAGGCTCGTAACCTTGATCCTCAAAGGTTTTACGAATCGACAAGCCATCGGCGTAATTCAACTTGCAACCCAAGGTGTAAACCGCCACCCGAGGAGCTTTCCCTTGAACAGGCAGTGCTTGACCCAAGGGGTGTTCGAGGACGGTGGGTGTTTCAACCATCATGGTCCAAAAGTCGGATCAGGACAAGGACCCGGATGCAGCCCCGCGCAGGCGAATAGCGGTGATGATTTTTTTGGTGTGGCGAGGAAAATCTCCGCCCATCATCCAGGTATAGTAGGACGGATCCCGACCAAAAACCTGCTCAACGGACTGCCCTTTGTATTTGCCAAATCCAAACACTTCGATTCCCTGATCATCCCGGACAATTCGACCGGCCAAGTCCACGGATTTGTTGTTACGAGCGGTGAAGCGATGAAGAAAATCCACATTCCCCTGCAAGTCAGGGTAACGATTCAATTGCTCGATCAAGATTCGGCAAGTAGCCCGGGCATCGGCCGCTGCCGAATGGGCATTTTCCAGCTCAGCACCGCAGTAATAGCGCAAAGCCGCTTTGAGATCTCGCGGTTCTTTTTTGTGAAAAATCGCCTGCACATCCACCATGCGGGCATGGGTCAAATCCAGGTCTTGGTCGATTCGAAGCATTTCATCCACCAAAAAAGGCAGGTCGAAATAGGCACTGTTGTAGCCCGCCAAATCGGCTTGATCAAAAAACTGGATGATTTTGGGTGCAAACTCTTCGAGGGTCGGCATGTCTTCGACATCCTTGTCAAAAATTCCGTGAATTTTGGAAACTTCGGCCGGAATGGGGATCCCAGGCTGCAGTCGCTGAACCAACTCTTGAACCGTACCATCCGGCTTGAGTTTGACCCCGGCAAACTCCACAATCCGATCCTTACCAATCGACAGGCCCGTTGTTTCCAAGTCAAAAAAGACCAAAGGCCTTTGGAGGCTCAGGTTGCCCAATGCATAGTTTTCCATTCTTTGTTGTGGTTTTTAGAACCCTACCATTCCCCGATTTCTTTTTCCCATGACCATGCCGACCATGAACCGGAACTCATCATTAACAGGGGGCGATAGGCGGATTGAATTCGAATCCAATCTTGGAGGGATTGTAGATCCGCAAAAACCCGAAGGTCCTTGCGGCCAAAGGCCTGAATCAAAAAATCCTCGTCCAAGCGTATCCCCTTCTTGCGTCGAACTTCTTCGTCCGAAACATAGACCGCGGCGACGCCGGCCAAATCCATGCTCCCCTTGTATTCCGGTATGTAATCCGGGTTGAGGCTGGAAAAACTATGCAATTCAAGGACAGCGGTAAAGTCCGAGCCAAACTGTTCATTCACAGCCCCAACAGAGGCGTGGACCTTCGACGGTGAATGGGCAAAATCCCGAATCACGGTTCCACCGGATCCCGTATGCATGCGTTCCAATCGCCTTGAAGACCCGGGAAAGGAGGCGATGGCTTGGTAAAAATCCACCTTTTCGAGTCCTGCAACGGCCGTTAACTGCCTGGCAGCCGCAATGTTATGCATATTATGGCGACCAAAAACCTGCAAGGGAATTTTGCCTAAACTGGTTTTGAGGAAGGTGTAACCATCCTCCACCACATAAGGAGCTGCTTTGTAGGGCTTGAGTTCAAGACCCCGCCCGTTTTCCTGGACCAAACGAGCCAGGATCGGATCTTCTTCAAAATAAATAAGCACGGCACCGGGCTCCAGGGATCGGATATAGTCGGCAAAAACCTTTTCGTAGGATTCTCTTGTTGGAAAAACATTGATATGATCCCATGCAATTCCTGTAACAACGGTTGCATGAGGGTTGTAGTGGCTCATCTTGGGACGAGGGTCCAGAGCCGAACTCAGGTATTCGTCCCCTTCCAGTATCACGACGGCCGCCTGCGTTCCCAATTGAACCATCCGCTCGTAGCCCGGCATCGCCGAACCAACCAAATAATCAAAGTTGATTCCGTGAAAGCGAAGCGCATGCATGACCATGGAGGTCACCGTGGTTTTGCCATGGGAGCCGGCCACCACCAATCGCTGCTGATTCACCGTCATCTCGCCCACCAATTCCGGGAAAGAACAAACGCGAATCCCCAATTCCAAGGCCCTTTGCAATTCGGGATTGTCCGCCTTGGCGTGCATTCCCAGGACCACGGTATCCAGATCCGGAGTAATTCGGGAGGCATCCCACCCCATCGGCTCCGGGAGCAGGCCCGCTGTGGCCAATCGACCGCGGGCGGGCTCGTCAATACGATCGTCTGAGCCACTGACCAAGTACCCGGCGGACTGCAGGTCCAGAGCTAAATTGTGCATCACGGCCCCACCAATGGCAATCAGGTGAATTTTGGCTCCGGGGCTTACTTTTGACATACGGCAAATTTACGCAACCACTGGACCCAACCTTTTCAATGAACGTACAGATTTTACACACAGGCTATTTTAAATTGGACGGCGGTGCCATGTTCGGGGTGGTACCCCGCACGATGTGGTCAACGTACAATCCACCGGATTCGAACAACCTCTGCACCTGGGCCCTCCGTTGCTTGCTGGTTCAAGACGGACCCCGGGTGATCGTGATTGATTGCGGGATGGGCCGCAAGCAAGATGACCGGTTCCGCAACCGTTACGGGGT
Source organism: Sphingobacteriia bacterium (assembly GCA_009926245.1). Taxonomy (GTDB): domain Bacteria; phylum Bacteroidota; class Bacteroidia; order UBA7662; family UBA7662; genus SYHX01. The sequence continues at coordinate 5,038 of RFPG01000063.1, forward strand.
GTCGGACGAAGTGGATATCGCCCAGGCTGTCCAGAATGCGGGGGTTTCCCCGGCGGCTGTGACCGATGTCATCCTGACGCACCTGCATTTTGACCATTGCGGTGGGGCGACCCGGCGTGGCGAAGACGGCCAAAGCATGGAAGTGACCTTTCCCAACGCCACTTACTGGGTGGGCGCCAAGCAACTGGCCTGGTCCTACCCACGGCCCAATGCCCGGGAAAAAGCCTCGTTTTTGCGAGAAAATATCGAACCGCTCCTCCATTCGGGGCAGCTGCAGGAAGTCCCCCCCGGCCAGAACGCCGCCGGTCTCCCCTGCCTCCATGTGGATGGCCATACCGATGGGATGTTGTTGCCCATGGTGCCTTTTGGAGGTCGGACCCTGCTTTATTGCGCGGACCTTTTGCCATCGACAGCGCATTTGCCCTTGCCATGGGTCATGGCCTACGATGTACGCCCCCTCCAGACCCTGATCGAAAAAGAAGAAATCCTGGAAACCGCCCTGCGCGAAAATTGGCTGCTTTTTTTCGAACACGACCCCGTGAATGCCGTTTCTTCGTTGGTTCGGGATGCCAAAGGCGTCATCCAGGCGTTGGACCCCCGCAGCGACCTATCCATTTAACCCTCACCGGACAGGGAGGGCCCGTTCACCCCAAATCGAACCTGTCGAATCGAAGCAATCTAGCGCAGCGGCAAAGCCCATAATTCGGCCATCCGGCGGGGGATATCGGTATTGTCCATCCAACCCGCAAAACGTTCAGCTCCTGGGCCATACGACATAACCGGCACCAGGACCGGGGTATGTTTTTTGGTGGTAAAGGCAAATTTCAGATTCGAGCCATCGAGGGAACCGCTCTGAATCGCCATGCCCCCGGTTTCGTGATCAGCAGTTAACACGACCAGGGTTTGTCCGTCTTTTTGGGCAAAATCCAAGACAGCACCCACCACCCGATCCAGATCCAGGGTCTCGGTCAACACATATTCCCCGTCGTTGGCATGCCCCCCCCAATCGATCTGAGAACCCTCGATCATCAAAAAGAAGCCGGAATCCGCCTCTGTTCGGTGGGTTCGATTCAAATCTCGGCAGGCCCGGGCCGCCAACATGCTCATCAATTGGGGATCACGACCCTGCAAGATGGATGGAGCCGGTCCATCCCACAAAAGAGCGATCAAGGGAGTGGCAATCGGACGCAATCGGGGCGACAAAACCTCCGGGGTCGTATTCACCGGCAGGACACCGCTGGCCTCGCTCATTTCGTACAAAAGATCGCGCTGATCCTGACGATTAACAAAATGATTCCGGCCTCCACCCACCAACCAATCCAAAGGGGCACGGCTCATATCAAGGGCAATGTCTTCGACCAGATCGCGGTCCTTGCGATGCGCTGCAAAAGAGGCAGGGGTGGCATGGGTCACCTCGGAGGTGACCAACATTCCAGTCTTTTTGCCAGCTTTGGCGGCTAATTCCAAGATCGTGGGCAATGCCAAGGTATCGGGTCCCACTCCAATCGCCCCGTTGTAGGTTTTGCGTCCGGTGCTAAGGGCGGTGGCCCCTGCACCCGAATCGGTGATCAAGGCATCGGATGCCGTGGTAGAGGCCAAACCGATGAACGGAAAGCGAGCCATATTCCAAGGCTCGGACGGTTCACGCCGTGTTTGGTGCAAGTAGGACGCCGAAACTTGGTGAAGGCCCATCCCATCGCCAATAATAAATATAATGTTACGTGGTCTTTGCTGAGCCAGGGTACCGTCGGAAAAACCAAGGCATAGGAGCAAGGCCCCAAGTCCTGTGGTCCATTTCGTCATAGATGAATTCATATCAAGTTTTAAAAGAGAAAGAAGGATTAGATCTTGGTGGAGGCGGACGCTCCAAGTTCGGGATGAATCAGCAACAAATGCTGAATGGCAGCCACCGAAATCGAATCGGTAATCAAACCTTGTTGAATCATGTCCCAGGCTTCCGCGGGTCGAACCCAACGAACCATCAATTTTTCGGTACCTTCCGGTTCAGAGACGCCCTGCCTCAAGGATCGGGCCACGAAAACCACCGCTGCCTCGTCGCTCACCGAATTGGAC
>RFPG01000064.1 GCA_009926245.1 Sphingobacteriia bacterium
CAGTCTCCAAATACCCGCATTCAGGCCCCAAATACACTGCGAGCTACGAAGTCCACAACCCCCATCCCGTCCACAGAACTCGATGCTTTGGAATCCCCATCGACCGATCTTCGCCCTAAAACGACCGAGGATTGGAAAAAGGCGGTGATTTGGTCCTCGCTTTTGGACCCTCGTTTTGATCGACCCTATCGCGGACCTACCGGGGGTTGAAGCCCCAAGAATTTAGAGCAAATACGGCATGTCCCGATGGCAGAGCGGTCGCGACATTAGAAAGCCTTCCCCGAATTCTGCCCCAATCAAACGCCCCATTTCCCGGGCTCTGGCTTCAATAAATGGCAAAAAATCAGGCCGGGATATGGGGGTCACGGGTTCCTTGGAACCTTCTTGATGAAATTGGGAAGCATAGCAGGCTAGCAATTCGGTTTTGGCCTGCCAGTGTTCCGAGATATTGGTGACATACGAAGGGGCGTGGTAATGATCTTGGATATAATGGGCCAGGAGGGGCGTTGCCCAGGGTTCTTGGCTTTCACCTTCCCAATCCGTTCGAACCTTGAGCAAGCCACTCAAAAAAACCGCCCTGCCCAACAAGGAGGAAGCCCGGCCATGATCGGGATGCCGGTCCGAAACCGCGTTCCCCCAAATCACCTTTGGTCTAAAACGACGAATGCATCGCACCAAGGTGTGCAGGAGTTCTGGAGTTCCTTCAAAATAGCCATCCCCTAAATCCAAGTTGAGTCGTTCCCTTAAACCCAACAAGGCCGTCGCCGCTTGGGCCTCGGCGGCTCTGGTTTCGGCACTGCCTCGGGTACCCAATTCCCCACGGGTCCAATCCACCAAGACCACATCAAAACCGCGATCACGCGCTTTGAGCAGGGTGCCCCCCATGCCCAATTCGGCATCGTCCGGGTGGGCTGCAAAAACCAGCCAATCGCAGGCCGCTGATGGAGGGGTGGTGTTCATGGCTTGGAAGTATTTTGAAATTTGTATGGAATGGTATAAGCCTGACCTTCGATCATCATCAGGATCAACTCAATATCCCGGTCCTCCTGCAATTCGTAGGTGGATTTGAGACTGCTCCCAAAAAGAAGGGCCAGGCTTTGCCACATAAAGGCTTGAAAAGAACCCCTGAATTCACGAACGATTGAGTAGGATGTTCGAGCCGTTTCCCGATCGACCAACTTAATTAAGAGTCGACCCTGGGTAACGGTCAGGTCCATCAGCTGCTTTTTGTATTGTTTCTTGAGGGATGCCTCCAATTTTTTGCAATGGGCGCGGTGTTGGATCTCAGGGATGCTTTGAAGCTCCAATTCCAATTCGTTGAGTTGCTTCCCTGCGGCCTTGGCCAGGGGATAAACTTTCATAACATTCCAATAAAGCCGATCGAAGCGCTTTTTGTCGGCAGCCGATCGAAAAACACGTTTGTCCCGCACATCTACATGGGGCAAAAAGGCCACCGGAACCGTATCTCCGTTGCTATCAATATAGGCCGGCAGTTCCATGGGCCTCGTTGACCCCGGGGTCTGGGCTTGGGCGTTTCCTAGAAGCATTCCACAGCCCCAAATCAGGCCCCAGACGATGCGCAGTCCCCCGCTCAGGGGTTGACAACGACGATTAAACCGGGTCATGTTCCGTGAATTTGAAGCAAAACGCTATTTTTGCAAAGTTATTCTGAATACCCAACCTTGATGTCCACGAACTCCTCTGCCCTTACCGCCTTGTCTCCCTTGGATGGGCGTTACCACAGCCAAACCGCTGCTCTGGGGAACTACTTCTCGGAATGGGCCTTGTTCAAATACCGTGTGGAGGTGGAATGGCTGTATTTGCAGGCCCTCTGCGATGCCAACCTTCCCGGCGGGCCGATGATGGAGCCTGCTTTGCGTCAACAACTTGACGGTAGGTTTCGGGCTTTTGGGGTCCAAGATGCCCAACGCATCAAAGAAATTGAACAAACCACCCTGCACGATATCAAGGCCATGGAATACTGGATGAAGGGTTGTTTGGAAGAAAACGGGGGCGCTGCCCTCAAGGAATGGGTGCATTTTGGGCTGACTTCCCAGGACATAAACCACACCGCAGTGCCGATGTCCTTGCGGGATGCCCGCCAAGACCTGCTCACCCCCGCCCTCCATGGCCTTCTTGATCAACTTCGAAAAATGGCCATGGCCTGGTTGGATTTACCCATGTTGGCAAGAACCCATGGACAGCCGGCCTCTCCAACCCGTTTGGGCAAAGAGTTTTTGGTTTGGGTCGAACGCTTGGAACGTCAAATGAAAATGCTGAGCGATGTTCCTGTAGGGGCCAAATTCGGCGGAGCCACCGGGAATTTCAATGCCCATCACCTGGTTTGGCCCCAAACCGACTGGCCGGCTTTTGCGGATCGCTTTGTCCAAGATTCCCTGAAACTCACCCGCTACCGCTATACCACCCAGATCGAACACTACGATTATTTGGCAGCCTTTTGCCATAACATGATACGCATCCAGGTCATCTTGTTGGACCTGTGTCGTGACCTGTGGCAATACATTTCCATGGGTTATTTTCATCAAGAAATCCGTCAGGGCCAGGTGGGCAGTTCCGCCATGCCTCACAAAGTCAACCCCATTGATTTTGAGAATGCCGAAGGAAATCTAGGCCTTTCCAACGCCCTTTTGGGCCATTTGGCCGAAAAACTCCCGGTATCCCGCCTCCAAAGAGATTTGAGCGATAGCACGGTGCTTCGGAATTTGGGGGTACCCTTGGGGCACACCCTTTTGGCCTTGCAATCCCTCTCCAAAGGCCTTTCCAAAATTCAGCCCGATCCCCAAGCCTTGGCCGCAGATCTAGACCAAAACTGGGCTGTGCTCGCCGAAGGAATTCAAACATTGTTACGGGCTCGCGGTATCGAGACACCCTACGAAAAACTCAAGGAACTGACCCGCACCGGGCAACGCATGGATCGCGAAAGTCTGCAACAATTTATTGCTACGCTGGGTCTGGACCCCGAAGACCGGGATCGTTTACTTAACCTCAGCCCGGACCTTTATTTGGGCGTCGTGCCCTCACCCCATGCCCCAGGACTTTCCCGCTGAACCTTGGGAATTAATCCGCTTCAATCCCTTTGAAGCCGGGCATCGCTTTGATTATACCCGTTGCATTCTCACCGGTCTTCCCATCGACCCCTCCAAAGACCTGCGCCCTGTTTTCCCCGGAACATGGTTTGAAAGAGCAGGCATTCAACCGGGGCATCGTTTGCAATTGGTGGATGGTAGCTCTTTGGATTACCGAGAACTACGCCTGCCTTTGCACCCGGCCTGCTGGGAAGGGGGGGTGGACGATGTGGCCCGAAAATGCGCTGAACTCTTTGCATCGGGCATCGAAACCCTGGGTTGGACCCGGACCGAACGGATTTATCAATGGATGTGTTGGCTTTTTATCGGTGTGCTCTACGCTGAAATGAACGCCTTGAGCGACCAAAAAGACGCCCATCCGGCGTGGAGGGATTCCTCGTTTTTGAATCGTTATCGCATGATCCACCTCAGCCTCCAAGGCGCGGTATTTCCTCTTCAATACCTGGGCTACGATCCCGGTTCTGTCTTCATTCTACCCTTGGAGGGGGACCACAAAGGCTTTGACTTCAAATCCAGTTCCAATACCCAAAGTCTGAGCCTTCGTGTTGGGGAATCACTTATTCTGGCTAGTCTGGGGGACAACGGCGCTCACATGGCATTTTTTGAGGATGAGTTTTTGTCCTATCGTCACCAAACGCTCCGTCCTCTCCAAGGCGATGAGATTTTTGCACGGATGTGTTACCGCAATCACCTCCTCAACCCGGTTTTTGAATATGGGATTGGTTTTGGCGACGCCGAGGATGCGACGACCTATATCCGGATGCAAATTCCACCTGAATTGGCCGGTGAAGAAGCTTTCGGTCCTTGGTCCGACCTGGAATATGCAACCGTCTTGGACCAATACCTGCGTCCACACGGTGTAGAACCCCTGAAGACCTTTCAGGAAAGCGGAGAATTGATAACGTTTCTGGAGCCTAGGAACGGCTCCTGATATGTTGGAGGAAATACTTGCCTAGGATATCAAATTCCAGGTTCACCCCTTGGCCTTCTTCCAATTCTCCGAGGGTCGTATGCTCATAGGTATAAGGAATAACGGCCACCGAGAAAGTCCCTTCCCCCACCTCCACAACGGTCAATGAAACGCCGTTGACGGTGACGGAGCCTTTGGGCACCAGCAAAGTTTGATGCTCTGCTGGAAAAGAGAATTCAAAAGTCCAACTGCCGTCTCTGGATTCTTTTCGGGTACAAAGCCCGGTGGCATCCACGTGACCTTGGACCCAATGGCCATCCAGGCGATCCCCCACCCGCAGGCAGCGTTCCAAGTTAACGCGGTCCCCCACTTGGAGATTCCCCAACGTACTACGATCCAAGGTTTCCTGAACCGCCACCACGCTATGACTTTGGTCATCACAGGCCACCACGGTCAGGCAGACCCCTTGGTGGGCAAGACTTTGGTCAACTTTGAGTTCGCCGCTGATCTTGGATTCAAATGAGAGAACCAAGTTGGTCCCCTCCATGGTTCGGGATAGGAGCGTGCCCGTCGCTTCGACAATGCCTGTAAACACAAAAACCAGGCTTAGGCCATGGAAGAAGAGCCACCGGCCGCATGGCCACCCCCACTGAATTGGGCACCCAAATAAGAACGATTTAGGCGAGCAATGTTCTCCACCGAAATTCCTTTGGGGCATTCTGCTTCGCATGCCCCGGTGTTGGTGCAATGCCCAAAACCTTCCTCATCCATGGCCTCCACCATCGAAAGAACCCTTTCGCGATGCTCGGGTTGCCCTTGAGGCAACAAGGCATACTGAGAAACCTTGGCGGATACAAATAGCATCGCCGAGGCATTTTTGCAGGCTGCTACGCAGGCCCCGCAACCAATGCAAGCAGCCGCGGCAAAGGCCTCGTCCGCATCCGTTTTGGGAATGGGTACCGCATTGCCATCCGGTGCGTTCCCGGTGTTCACCGTGATGTAACCACCCGCTTGTTGAATCCGATCAAAGGCCGAACGATTCACCACCAAATCCCGGACCACTGGAAAAGCCTTGGCCCGAAATGGCTCGATAGTAATGGTTTCTCCGTCTTTGAAATGACGCATATGCAATTGACAGGTGGTGGTCCCTTGCTGAGGACCGTGGGCACGGCCGTTGATATAGAGGCTGCACATCCCACAAATTCCTTCCCGGCAATCGTGGTCAAAGGCTACCGGCTCGCGGCCCTCGGTGATCAATTGCTCGTTGAGCAAATCCAGCATTTCCAAAAAGGAAGCATGGACGGGAACCGAAGGCAGTTCGTAGGTTTCAAATTTCCCGGACGCTTGGGTGGAGGGTTGTCTCCAAACTTGGAGGCGTAGATTGAGCGATTTAGATTCCATTGCGGACTAGGAGGGTTGTGGGAGTGGAAACTTATTTGTAGGAACGCTGCGTAGGGTGTGCTGCTTCAAAAACCAGTTCTTCGCGGTGCATAACCGGTTCCTTCAATGGACCGGTGTATTCCCATGCAGCCACGTAGGCAAAGGTGTCGTCGTGACGAAGGGCTTCCCCTTCGGGGGTTTGATGTTCAACCCGAAAATGACCACCGCAGGATTCTTCACGGGCCAAGGCATCGCAGACCATGAGGCGGCCTAATTCGATAAAATCAGCAACCCGCTGGGCCTTGTCCAATTCGGGATTAAAAGAAGCCAGGGTACCGCTGACCCGCACATCGGACCAAAAATCTTTGTGCAATTGATCAATCAAACCCAAGGCATGGGTTAGACCCTCCCGACTGCGGGCCATACCGCAATATTCCCACATGATTTTGCCCAATTCACGATGAAACGATTCCGGTGAACGACGGCCTTGGATGCTTAGAATTTTCTGTTGATACGCAAGGGCCCTTTGTTCAGCCTCGGCAAAAGCGGGATCCTCCGTAGAAGGAGCTGCATGCCGAATCTCCGAAGACAAATAAGACCCGATGGTATATGGTAACACAAAATACCCATCGGCCAAGCCTTGCATCAAAGCCGAGGCACCCAAACGATTGGCCCCGTGATCCGAAAAATTGGCTTCACCGATGGCGTAAAGCCCCGGAACCGTGGTCATCAAATCGTAATCGACCCACAATCCACCCATGGTATAATGCACGGCTGGGTAAATTTTCATAGGAGTCTCGTAAGGATTGTCCCCGGTGATTTTTTCGTACATCTCAAAGAGATTCCCGTAGCGGGCCGAAATGGTGTTACGACCCAAACGACGGATGGAATCTTCGAAGTCCAAAAACACCGCCAACCCCGTGGGTGCGACACCGTGACCGGCATCACAGACTTCCTTGGCTGCTCTGGAAGCCACATCCCGGGGAACCAAGTTTCCAAAAGCAGGGTATTTGCGTTCCAAATAATAGTCGCGGCGATCTTCGGGAATATCCCCCGCCTTGAGTCGCCCTTCGCGAATGGCCTGCGCATCTTCTTTGATCGCCGGTACCCATACCCGACCGTCGTTGCGTAACGACTCGGACATGAGGGTTAATTTGGATTGATACTCCCCGGATTGGGGAAGGCAAGTGGGGTGAATTTGGGTAAAACAAGGATTCCCAAACAAAGCCCCGTGACGGTGGGCTTTCCAAGCGGCGGTTACATTGGAACCCATGGCGTTGGTCGAGAGGTAAAAGACATTACCGTAACCACCGGAGGCCAAAACCACCGCGTGGGCCGAATGTCTTTCGAGCTCCCCGGTAACCAGGTTCTTGGCAATAATGCCCCTGGCTTTGCCGTCCACGGTGACCAATTCCACCATTTCGTGGCGGCTGTACATGGTCACTTGCTTTTTGGCAATTTGCCGGTTCAGGGCCGAATAAGCCCCCAACAACAATTGCTGCCCGGTTTGACCACGGGCATAGAACGTACGGGATACCTGGGTTCCTCCAAACGAACGATTGTCCAACATCCCGCCGTAATCCCTAGCAAAGGGCACACCTTGGGCAACGCATTGATCAATAATGGAGGCACTGACTTCGGCCAGACGATGCACATTGGCTTCGCGGGCTCGGTAATCCCCCCCCTTGATGGTATCATAGAAAAGACGGTAGA
>RFPG01000065.1 GCA_009926245.1 Sphingobacteriia bacterium
TTGGCCTTCCTTGGAGGTTCTTCGCCGCGAAAAGGAAGTGGTAGGCCTCTACATAACGGCTCATCCATTGGATAGTTATGCCCTTGAAATCAAACATTTGGGCCTAAGCCCTCTCCTGCATTTGGAGGAGCGACCCGAACAGGATCTTCAGATGGCCGTGATGGTGACGGATGTTCAGTATTTCCGCGATTCCAAAAACCAAGAGGTCTTGGCCTTTGCGGTGGAGGACAAGGAAAGCACCCGAAAATTCAGACTACGCGGCGATCAAGCCATGAAATTCAAGCATCTGGTCGAGCCTGGGACCGCCCTCCTGATCTCGGGGCGGTGGGAGTACTTCCAAGGCAAAGACGGGCAGCAAGCCGGCTTCTTTCGATTTTCCAATTTGGAACTTTTGTCCGAACTCCGCGACAAAAGATTCAAAAGCCTGACGATTCGTTTGCACCTGGATCAATTAGCACCCGACTTCAACCAACGCCTCAGCGAGACCCTGTTGGCGCACCCTGGCAAGTTGGGGGTGAAGGTCGAATTGTGGGTTCCCGAAGACCAGCGCTCGGTGGGTCTGCGTTCCGAACGACTCAAGGTGGCCCCGGACCCCGGACTTTTTGAGGTTCTGGATGGTCTGGAAGTGGGCTACAGCCTATCCTAGACCGTAACTTTGCGAACCGTTTTTTAATCATTTAAACCCACGCCCATGGCACTCGAATTCACCGATTCCAATTTCGAAGAAACCGTTTTGAACTCCACGCAACCTGTCCTCGTTGATTTCTGGGCCGAATGGTGCGGACCCTGCCGCATGGTGGGGCCGGTGGTCGAGGAAATCGCCCGCGATATGGAAGGCAAGGCCGTGGTCGGTAAGCTGGACGTTGACAGCAACCCCAACATCGCCACCCGTTACGGAATCCGCAGCATTCCCACCCTACTGGTTTTCAAAAACGGAGAAGTGGTGGAGAAGCAGGTCGGCGTGGTCCCCAAGCAAAACTTGGTTGCCTTGTTGAACGCCCACATGGGTTGATCCGGTGTTGGGCCTGAAATTGCCCACCGATCCCCGTTGGGCGGAGGTTGCGGAGAAATCCATCGAAGAGATCTTGGTGGACCATGCTTTTTGCGAACAAAAAGCGGCCTCCTCCTGCATCTCCCTTGTTGTTCAATACCCTGATTACCCTCGTCTGGTTCGGGAATTGGCCCCGGTGGTCACCGAAGAATGGGGGCATTTTCGAACGGTGGTCGAAGAAATGGACCGCCGTAACATCGCGCTGGGACCTCAACGCAGCGATGAATACGTGGTGGCTCTTTTGGCCTTTCAACCGCGGGGTTTGGACCGCAAGGCCCGACTTCTCGAAAAACTTTTGTGCTGTGCTTTGATCGAAGCCCGATCCTGCGAGCGATTCAGGCTCTTGTCCTTGCATTGCAGCGATGAAGACCTACGGCGTTTTTACCATGCTTTCATGGTGAGCGAGGCCGGGCATTACCGGCTCTTCATGGACCTGGCCGAGGCGTATTTTCCCAAGGAACAAGTGCGAAAGCGCTGGGATGAATACTTGGAATACGAGGCCGGGGTGATGCTTCGTTTTCGACCTCGAACCGGGCGGATTCATTGACCGTCCTTTTTGGAATTCCAAACCAATCCAATGGCGCACGATCTCCCCTACGATGGCAACAAGCCCTTGCACAGGGCCCAACGTTACCTCGAGCTGAGGAGGGATTGGGAAGCCTTGCAGGATGAAGGTGCGGGATGGCTGGCCAATGCCTCCAATTTGGTGGCCCTGTTGCACAGAGGTCTGGGTTTTTGGTGGACCGGTTTTTATTTGTTACGACCCAACGATGGCACCCTGGTTCTTGGACCTTTTCAGGGGCCGGTGGCCTGTACCTTGATACCCCGAGGAAAGGGTGTTTGTGGGGCCTGCGTAGAGCGTAGCGAACCGATTTTGGTCCCGGATGTCGATCAGTTTCCGGGTCATATCGCCTGCAGTAGCCAGAGCCGCTCCGAGTTGGTTCTTCCGCTTTATGCCGGCCCTCAATTGGTGGGGGTCTTGGATTTGGATAGTTTGGACTTGGATGATTTTGGGCCGGAGGACATCCAGGCCTTGCAGCCTTTCTTGGCGAGCCTTCAACGTCATTGGACGGGATTCTGAGAAGGAGGGGGCGGATCGCAGCTTTTTGGCTGCCGGCTCCCAGCCCCTAACCCAAACCTTTGCCTAGTACAAATCGCACATTGCGCTGCATGTTTTGCAATCCGGTTCGGGCCAAAGGGCTGTTCTGGTATTTGTTACGAAATTCCTCTTCGGTCATGGATAGCCATTCCCCGGCCGTGGGTTGCTGTGGGTGCAGGGGGTCCAGACGGGGTTCCTGATGCGGGACCGAAAATCGGTTCCAGGGGCAGACCTCTTGGCAGATATCGCAGCCAAAGGCCCAACCTTCGCTTTGGCCCTCAAATGCGGCCGGTATCTGGTTCTTGAGTTCGATGGTCAGGTACGAGATGCAGCGGCTGGCATCCAAACGGTAAGGCTCCAAGGCCCCGGTAGGACAGGCCTCCACACAACGGTTGCATTCTCCGCAGTGATCTCTCACCGGATGATCGTAGTCGAATTCCAGGTCGCAAAGGATTTCGGCCAAGAAGAAATAACTCCCTGTTTTTTTTTGTAACAAATTGGTATTCTTCCCCATCCAGCCAGCTCCGGCCAAGGCGGCCCAGGATTTTTCCAAAATAGGGGCCGAATCGGTGAAAACGCGAACACTGAATTCACCAAATTCTTCACGCATTCGTTGAACCAGGATTCGCATCTTGTCCTTGAGAACACGATGGTAATCTTCGCCGTGGGCATACATCGCAACTTTGGGGATGCTGGCAAGAGGATCTTGGGTCTGGTCCGATCGATCCGAATCCCTGGAGATTGGTTCGACAGGCTGGTAGTAATTGTGAAGAAGAACCACCACGGATCGACAATCGGCCAGCAGTCGACGGGGGTCCAATCTTTCCTCAAAGTGCCGTTCCATATAGGACATTTCTCCGTGCTTTCCTTCGGTCAGCCACGCCTCCAAACGATCGCTTTCTTCGTCCAGCCTGCGGGCACGGGCGACCTTGCAATCCAGGAATCCCGATTCCAGGGCAAGGGTCTGGAGGCGTTGGCGGCGTTGGTTGGCGGCAAGGTTCATGCGTGGAACAGAGCCCTAAAATACAGCCCTTGTCCTTGGCTGTTTCGTTAGTTTTGTAAGGTGGACAAAGATCAACCCTGGTTGTTGGAGGTAGCGGTGCCGCTGGGCGTCGATGGACTCTACACCTATGCGATGCCCCCCGCATGGGGCTCCGGTCAGGGAGCACCAACCGACCTGGTGGGCTGCAGGGTCCGGGTTCCTTTTGGCAAGCGCAAGCAATACGTGGGGTTGGTGATGGAAATTCACCAAAACCAGCCGGCCTATCCCATCAAAGAAGCGCTGGAGAGGTTGGACAGCCGCCCGATTTGGGGTCGCCACGGACAGGATCTTTGGGAATGGATGCTGCGGTATTACCTCTGTTCACCGGGCGCATTGATGGGCTTGGCCTTGCCGGCCCTTTTGAGGGTCGGTAGTGAAAGCGTCTTGGTGGCCATGGATTTGGTGGAAGAGGAGGGATTGGATGTCTGGCAAGATTTGCATCCATTGTCCAAGCAGCTGTGGGAGCGCCTGCGGCAAGGTCCTGGGATGAATCTCGAAGCAGTTCAGCGGTGGATGGTTCCGCACAACCCCACGCCGTGGATTCTAGAACTCATGGAGGCCGGATTGATCGGCACCCTGGAAAACTTTTCAAAAATTTATCGCCCCAAAAGCGAGGCGTGGGTCGCCAAAGGCCCGCGTTGGTTGGCCGAAGGAGCCGCAATCATGAACGAATTGGAGCGCTCCCCCCGTCAATTGGAATTTGTTATGGCCATGCATGCGGTCGCCGCTTCTTCCGATCAGGCCCCTCTTTCGGCGGTTTTGGCCAAACTCAAGCTGAACAAGACCCCGACTGCCGTCCTTCAAAGCCTGGTCGAGAAAGGTTTGTTGGTCCGTACGACCCGTTGGGTCCCCAGGGTTCGCCTCAAGGCGGGCCTTCAACAACCTCTGGTACTTAATCCGGTCCAAGTGGACGCCTCCCTCAAGGCGCGACAGGCCTTGGCTCTAGGTCAAAACGTTTTGTTGCACGGTGTAACCGGGAGCGGCAAGACCCATGTTTACCTTGATTTGTTACGAGAGGTATTGGACCGAGGCGAACAAGTCCTCTTTCTATTACCGGAAATTGCGCTCACGCACCAATTGGTGCAGCGGGTGGCGGAATATGTCGGCGTCGAGGTCGGTGTTTATCATTCGCGGTATTCCGACCACGAACGCGTTGAATTGTGGAATTTGGTTCGGGATGGAGGGGTTTCCTTGGTCTTGGCCCCACGCTCGGGGGTTTTCCTTCCCTTTGAGCGCTTGGGCATGATCATCGTAGACGAAGAACACGACCCTTCCTACAAACAGCAGGATCGCAGCCCTGCCTATCAGGCCCGGGATGTCGCCTTGTGGTTGGGTTCCGTTTGGAAAATTCCGGTTGTATTGGGTTCAGCCACACCGTCCGCCGAATCCTGGCAGGCTGCCCAAAGCGGTCGGTTGGCCAAGGTCGATTTGACTATGCGGTTCGCTGACCAAAAAATGCCGGAATGGGTCTGGGTCGATATGGTCCGGGAGAAACAAAGCGGCCGTGTGCAGGGTGAGTTTTCGTCGACTTTGTTGGAGGCGATGCGGGACGAAATCTCGGCGGGGCGCCAAGTCCTGTTGTTCAAAAACCGAAGGGGGTATGCTCCTTCCTTGCATTGCGAAGACTGTGCTTGGACGGCCCGATGCAACCAATGCGATTTGGCCTTGGTCTATCACAAAAGTGAGCATCGATTGCGTTGCCATGGTTGTGGTCAGGTTTTTGCCTCGCCACCCGGTTGCAGTTCTTGCGGGAGTACGCGCCTTGTTTACAAGGGTTATGGAACCCAAAAGATCGAGGAGTCGCTGGGGCTGTTGTTACCAGAGGTCCGCGTGGCTCGCTTAGACCAGGACGCCGTCCGATCCAAAAACCTCTACAGCAGGACCTTGGATGCCTTTCAGCGGGGCGATATTCAGGTTTTGGTTGGTACGCAAATGATCAGCAAAGGCCTTGATTTTCCGGGCGTCAATTTGGTCGGTGTCTTGGATGCGGACCAAGGGTTGTTCCGTTCGCAATTCAGAGCGCAGGAGCGTAGTTATCAGCTCTTGGCGCAGTTGGCAGGGCGTTCGGGTCGGCACCAGGGCCAAGGCAGGATACTGCTCCAAACACGCATGCCTCATCACCCCTTGTTCGGTTGGTTGGAACGCGATGCCTATGCGGCCTTTATGGACCAGGAACTCCTGTACCGATCCCAGTTTGGCTACCCTCCCTATGTGCGACTTTTGCGTATAGGACTAAGCCATCCACATCAAGCCATGGTCGAAGAAGCGGCAGCTGAATTGGTAGCAGTCTGGCGGCCTGTTTTGGGTTCTCGGCTTCTGGGTCCGGCGCCACCGTTGACCGCCTTGCTGCGCAACGAACATCGATTGGAGTTTTGGATCAAAAGCGAAAAAAACAGCGAGATTCGGCAGCGCTTAGCCGAATGGATACCGGCTGAATTGAGGCGCTTGCTTAGTATGCGCAAGTATCTTCATCTCAAGGTTTTTGTTGATGTAGACCCCGAGTAATTATTCAGTTCCCTTTTTTGTATTGCCTATGAAAGTGCAATTCCGCCGCCTCTTCGCCTATTTCGTGAACGGCCTTCTCTTGTTGGCCCCGGTGGGCCTGACCGTTTATGTCACATTCACCCTGTTCAATTGGCTGGACGGATGGATTGTTACCCCTGTTCCAGGCCTGGGTTTGTTGATCTTGGTTTCGGGGATTACCGCCTTTGGTTATGTGGGCTCCATGTTCCTTTTTAGGCCGCTCTGGGGACTTGTCGAAAGCCTTTTGCAAAAGGCCCCGCTGATTAACCTGGTCTATAATTCGCTCAAAGATTTGGTGGACGCCTTTGTGGGGGACAAGAAAAAGTTTAATAAGGCCGTTTTGGTTGATTTGGGAAATGGTTGCTTCAAGCCCGGTTTTGTAACTGCTGAGTCACTGGCCATCGATCCTATGTTAGACGGGTCAATAGGAGCAGAAGGAGATGTTTGGGTGGCGGTTTATTTCCCTCATTCCTACAATTTTTCGGGCAATGTCTTCGTTGTCCGCCGTTCCCAAACCCGGAGTGTGGATGCGCCCTCGGCGGATTTTATGAAGTTTATCGTATCGGGTGGAGTCATGCCGATCAAAAGCGCTCATGAATAAGTGGTTGGCGCGCATGATCTTGCGCATGGCTGGTTGGCGCTTGGGGCCCTTTCCGACTCATCTTCGCCGAGCGGTGCTGGTTGTTGGACCGCATACCAGCACTTGGGATTTTCCGATCGCCTTGTTGGCCCGTATCGCGTTGGGTATCCATGTGAAATTTGTTGGAAAGGCCGAATTATTCAAGCCGCCGTTTGGTTTTTTGTTTCGGTATTGGGGTGGTATACCGGTTCGACGGGTTGTCAAGGAAGACACCGTATCGGTGATCACCCGTTGTTTTGCCGAATACGATGACTTTCTCTTTGGAATATCTCCCGAAGGATCCCGCAGTTTTGTTCCCAAACTCCGCACCGGATTTTATTATATAGCCGCCGGGGCCGGTGTCCCCATTGTCTTGGTGGGAATGGATTTCCACAAAAAAACCATCGAAGCAGGCCCTCTAATTCCACCCGGGTTGGGTGAGCGAGAAACCCTTTCGATGGTTGTTGATTATTTCAGCAAGGTCCGGGGCCGTCATCCCGAGAAGGGCATAGGCCCCGAACACTTACCGAAATAGAATCATCCGGTTGCCCGGATTACTTCTTCATCGATGCCTTCACGGCATCGTACCCAACCGGCGTGTTTTTGCCGATAACAGGGGTGCGAGGCTTGCTGGCCTTTTTGGCAGCGGCCTTTTTAGGAGCAGCAGCCTTCTTAGGAGCAGCGGCTTTCTTAGGAGCA
>RFPG01000066.1 GCA_009926245.1 Sphingobacteriia bacterium
TCTGCAGGCCTTGTTTGCGAAGCATTTCACCGCAGGCATCACCGCTTTCGGCCAGGCCCATCAAAAGGTGTTCCGTGCCGATATAGCGATCCCCCATGGATTCTCGGTGGAATTGAGCGCGTACCAAGGCTTGATTGGCCCCGGCGTCCAGGGTGTTTTGGGCTTTTGGACTCTTGGCTAAATTTTGGAGGAGGCCCCGATTGAGTTGGCGTATCCGATCGGTATCGATTTTCAATTCCCGTCCAATGCTAAGCAGCCAAGGGCGGTCCACCTCAAACAAGGCCTCCAGCAGGTGGGGGGTCTGCACATACCCGTGTTTTTCTTGGTCCACGGTTTGCAAGGCCAATTGCAGGCATTGCTGAACGTGATCGGTCATGGCGGGGTTATTCATAGCGGGAGGGTTCCTTTGCCATGGATGGAATCAAGAATTCCGCCAAACCCCGGCGCGCTCCTCCAACCACCCGTCTCAAGACAAATTGTCTCAAAAACAGGCATAAATCAAGACATTTTGACATCACGCGGGCTGTGCTAGGGAATCCCATATCCCAATAAATTGGGCTAGAGGTGGTTAAACTTGCCCCAAAAGGGTTAGATTTGCGCTCGCTTTGAAAAAAAGCAGGAAGGAAACCAATTAAATGACTGAAAACCAAGCAACAACCCCCAAAACGACCCACGTCGCTCCCCCGACCGATTTCGATTGGTCCGCCGGTTCCGGCAAATTCGGCACCTATTCATCCGAAGAACGCCAGCGGATGGAGTCATTGTACAATGTCAGCCTCACCACCGTTCAGAGCAACGAGGTGGTCAAAGCGGTGGTAGCCGGGATCTCCGAAAGGGATGTCATTCTCAATATTGGTTTCAAATCCGACGGAATGGTTCCACGTTCCGAATTCCGCGATATTCCCAACCTAAGTGTTGGGGATGAAGTGGAGGTTTTGATCATCAACCGGGAGGATAGCAATGGTCATTTGTTGCTTTCCCGCAAAGCGGCCCGCATTATGAATGCCTGGGAGCGCATTGTTAAATCCCACGAAGAAGACTTGGTGATTCAGGGCAAGGTGAAATCCCGGACCAAAGGAGGTCTCGTTGTCGAAATTGATGGCATCGAAACCTTTTTGCCAGGATCGCAGATCGATGTCAAGCCGGTCCGTGATTACGACCAATACGTTGGCAAAACCATGGAATTCAAGGTGGTCAAGATTAATCCGGTCTTGCGCAATGCCGTTGTTTCCCACAAGATTTTGATTGAAAGCGATATCGAGGCCCAGAAGGTAGAGATTATGAGCCGGATGGAGAAAGGCCAGGTCCTCGAAGGAACCATCAAGAACATGACCGACTTCGGCGTCTTCGTCGATTTGGGTGGTGTCGATGGTTTATTGCACATTACCGATATGAGCTGGGGCCGCATTAGCCACCCCTCCGAATTGGTTAAATTGGACGACAAAGTCCAGGTCGTGGTCATTGACTTTGACGACGAGCGCAAGCGGATCAGCCTGGGCATGAAGCAATTGACTCCTCATCCATGGGAGGCTTCCACCGCTGGCTTGGAAGCTGGTTCCATTGTGGAGGGCAGGGTTGTTACCGTGGCTGATTACGGCGCATTCCTGGAGATTGCTCCTGGTGTCGAAGGTTTGGTCCACGTTTCAGAAATGAGCTGGTCACAGCATTTGCGCAATCCCCAGGATTTCATCAAGCAAGGGGATACCGTCAAGGCTGTTATTCTTTCCATTGACAAAGAGGACCGCAAAATGTCCTTGGGCATGAAGCAATTGACTCAAGATCCTTGGATCACCATCCGCGAAAAGTTCCCTGTTGGAACGCGTCTCAGCGGTCGGGTTCGCAATTTGACCAATTTTGGTCTTTTTGTAGAACTAGGAGAAGGTGTGGACGGCCTCGTGCACGTTAGCGATCTTTCTTGGACCAAAAAAATCAACCACCCTTCGGAATTTGTCAAGAAGGATCAGATGTTGGACGTTATTGTTTTGGAAATCGATACCGAAGCTCGTCGTCTCAGCCTGGGCCACAAGCAATTGGAAGAAAACCCATGGGATACCTTTGCCACCATCTTCTTTGAAAATTCGGTTCACCAGGGCACCATTGTCAGCGTGGACGATAAAGGGGGCATGGTTCAATTTGCCTACGGGGTAGAAGCCTTTGTTCCCAAAAAGCAAATGCTACAGGCCGACAACAAGTCTCTCAAAGTAGAGGACAAGGCGGACTTCAAGATCATCGAGTTCAACAAGGAGAACCGTCGCATTGTGGCATCCCATGCCCGCACTTGGCAGGAAACCAAAGACAAGGAAAAAGCCGGTGAGGAAAAAGAAGTGGCTCGTTATCAGGCCAAGGCTCAGCAGGATTCGGCTGATTCCGGTATCATGGGCGAGTTGAGCGCTCTTTCCGATCTGCGTGATCAGATTTTGGAAGGCGAAAAGAAAGCGGCCCGCGAAGCCATGCGCAAGCTGGAAAGCGAGCAGGATGCACCCGAGCAGGGCAACGCCCCCACGGAGTAATCCCCAGCGCAATGATTGCAAAGGCCCGGTTTTCACCGGGCCTTTTTTTATGGCTTCACTTGGGGTTTGGAACGGGTTTGGAACGACGGCTTCGGAACAATTCGCCCCAGCGGTCAAAGTTGCGGTTGTAACTCAGGCCTATTCCCTGCCTGTAGTTCAACGTTTGGTTGAAAAGGATTCGATCATCCACCCGGTTAAATGCCCTGGCCCGAACCGAGCCGTTGGGATTGATGAGGTATTCCATTTGGATTTCGCCCGCCATGTTTTGAGCGTTGATCTGCAGGCTGTTGCCCATGGCAAGGTTGCCGTCGATCACCAGGCGGTTGTTAAAGAGACTGGTATTTAGGGCCACATTGAGGTCCCGGCGATTGCTGTCGGTCAGGCTGTTGGAACCGCTGCCGCTGCCCAAAAGTCCGGTGCCCAAATCCCCTCGGTAATTGATACCCAGGTTGACCCCTCCCAGGGAGTTGGAAAGCAAGTTGCTGAGTCGGTTGGTCAGCAATTCCGTGACCGAATTAAAGGCCGTGGCGCCTGTGCTTAGGCCCAAATTAGCCGCGTTAATGTTTTCGGTGGGAATAAACTGTCCGGAGACCATCAGTCCCAAAACCTGGTTATTCAATTCCTGTTCGTTGTTGTTGATTCGGGTTAATTGTTGAGCCAGGACATCGTTGGGATCCGCCATGTTGATGGTGGGCAGTTGAAGTTGGAACTTAACCTCCGGGTTGAGCACGGGCCCGGTGAGGTTCAGTTGGGTTTGGACGGGCAGCATGTTCCGGCGGTCGTTTTGAGCTCTGGAGCTCCCCAAAAGGTTTTGGACCGAGGCCCGTTGATTGTACACCGCCTGGATGTTCATGACCCCTTCGTAGGGGTCACCGTTCCAGTCGATGCGGCCGCCGTTGTTGATTTTGAAATTCTTGCTGGCAATGTTCCCGAGGTTAAAGGAGTAATCTCCTTTGGTGAATACATAGTTTCCCGATAGGTTCAAATTGCCTTCTTGGCTAAGCGTGAGGTCCAGGGTTCCGTTCCCGTATCCCTTGATTTGATCCCCATAGCGCCGGTCCAACAACAGGGTCACTTCGGATTCTGGGGTGAGAACCAGCGAAAGCTGGAGGTCCAAACCCCGCAGGGCCATAACATCCGTATTCGCGCCATTAGCGGATGGGGACGTATCCGGGTCAAGCTCGGCAAAACGAATAAAGTCGTAACGGCTTTCCTCGTCCAGGTCGTCCAAGGGGATGATGAGACGGCTGCCTTTTTGGGCCTGGGCCCGGACCTGGATGCTGGTGAGGTATTCATCCCCCGAAATCACGGCATTTCCATTGACCCGGCCCAGCCCGTAATAATAATCCCCGCTGACCAGACGGGGCTCGTTAAGAACCCGGAGATTACGGACGCTGTCCAAAGTGAAGCGGTAGGTCCAATCCCTAAATCGGCGATGATTGACTGTTCCTTTGACCCAAGCCGTGCCGAAGTCGGCGTCACGGACGGGGTTGCCTCCAAAAATATAGCCGTCGGGTGTCACCAAAACGGTGTCTTGGATCCAATAGGTGCTTTTGAGCGAAGGCAGGTAAAGTCGTCCGCTGTCCATGACCAAGTAGCCGGACATTTCGGGGTGGGTCAGCCCTCCCTTCACCTGAACGACGGCCCGGGCGTTACCACGAATGCTATCCAAGTGGGGAAGCAAAACCAGCTCCAACAATTGGAGCGGTGCCCGTTGCAGGCGCAAATCCAGCTCGCATGGAAGGTCGCCTTGATCGGTTTGGACCCAACCGGCCACCGAGGCCAGGTCTACATCGCGATCTTGGAGACGTGCATTGACGAGAAGACGGTTGATTTCGGGCTGAAATTCGGATTGAAGGCGCAAAATGCCCAAGGGGAGGCTGTCCATTCGGAGGTTACTGACGACGAGGTCCCCGCTCAGGTTGGGGCTTTCCAAAAGCCCATCTCCGGTGACCTGGCCGTTGATGGTGCCATCAAGCCATCCCGTGCCCTGCCCTGTCAGGGCCAGGACCTGGTCCGCATCCACATTGATCAAGTCCAGCTGGATTAGGTCCCCGCGGTCTTTGGATAAAAGGCCATCCAAACGCAATTGGGAAGGGCCGCTTTGGAGATGGATGGTTTCCAGGGCCCAGACACCTCCGGACTTTTGGATGAATCCACCGGGCAAGGCCTTCCAATTCTGTTGGCGAGATCGGAACCGAAGGCTGTCCACGGCCAAAGACCAAAGGCTATCCTTTTCCATCAGGGTACCTTTGAAATGCGCAAAGTCACCGGTCTTGGCACTGCGCCCATTGAGTGCCAGGGTCGAGGTGGAACCGTTGCGAATTTGACGGTATTCAATGCGGTCGAGCAGAGATCCACGGTCCAGTTCCAGGCTGTCCAAGGTGCCCTGCACCAAGAGATGATTTCCCAAGTATTCGGATTGAAGGGAGATTTTTTGGGCAGCCCATGCATCCCATCCCAATCGACCGATGGATAAGCGCAGGCCTTTGTTGAGTGGGCTGGACCAATTGACATAGCCTTGAATTTCTTCGGCTTGCAAGGGGTCGCTGACCTTGAGGAAGGGGAGGTAGTCCCCTAGATTTCCGATTCGTCCGTAGGCCCAAAAAGGAATATCTTGATCTCGTAACAACGTGTCAGCCAACAAAAAACGTCCTATTTGATTAAGTACAGAATCAATCTGTGTCCACCGCTCCAGCCCCATGGTCTGCAGGCTGTCGTTGTTGATTTGCAGGGTGCTTTGGGTCCGGGATCCTTGCCCCGAAAAAACCACTTTGGCCTGATCCAGAACCAAGGCATGGGAAGGGCAGGAGAGCCCGCCTTCCTTCAGGGTCCATTCCAACCAAGGCACATCGTCTGGGTTGTTGGCGTTCGGTGTTTGGGGATTTTGGGGCTGGTAGGACAAGTCAAAGGTCCCTCGGGCTCTTAATCCATCGCACCACCCGGGCAGGGCCGGGAAGGCCAGGTCCATTTGCCCTTGGGCACTGCAGGCCGCCCATCCATGGGGCCCTCTTCGGGCCGAAAATTCGGCCGCTAAGGGATTGGAAGGGTCCGACAAGTTGATTTGGCCTGCCAAGTGGCCTTTATTCCAAGCGACATCCCCCTCCAAGAGTTGATACGGTAGCCCATCCCAACGCAGGGTATCCAAACGCAGGGTGGCACTGGCCGATTCCTTGGAGTCCCATCGCCAACGGAGGTTAAGATTGGCTAGCTCCAAAGGTGTATTCAGAGGTTCCGGAACTTGGTAATGGCTGCAAAACAAGTTCCCCGACCATTGCTGAAATTTGGCGTCGGAACGGGCATCCAGACTCAATGAATCGGATTGGATACGCCAATTGGAACGAAGGTTGAGGCCATTAGATTGAAGTGATACTTGACCCTTGCTATTCCATCCTTGGCGAAGATCCGCGTACCGGTTCAAGGTGCCCGGGTCGTTTGCCAGGTTTTGGTTTTTGAGGAGCAAGGAGAGGGTGGTCAGCAATCGATTCGCGGAAGATTCCCAACCTGTCGCGGCGGTTACGGACCAATCCAGCAGACCCAGGGGAGGGCCTTGGCTTACCGTATTCGATTGGCCCGTGGTTGCATGGGGCTGGTACCATCCGTGGAAGGCGGCGGTGAGAACTTGATCCAGCCGCAGGTTGGCTCCCCAAACCTGGATCCGGTCGCCATTCCAACTGGCTTTGGGAAGGGCCAGGGTCCACCCCAGGTCAGGGGCAGGGCTTGGGAGCAAGGCCGAGAGAATTTGATTCGAGGTGCTTAAACGCAGGTCGGTTATCTGGATTTCGGGATGCTGGGGCTTGGCAAAGCGTTGCCAGGTCACCTGACCCAAATCCAATTGGAGGTCCGGATGATTCAGCAAAAGACCGCGGCCTTTCACAAGTCCGGTCCCGCCTTGAAGCCGAACCTTGAGACCCGCCATCCCGGTCTGAAGCGGCCATCCTAGCAGCGTCTGGAGGTTGAGGGTCCATCGGTCTTGGTTGATTCGCAATCGCTTGATTTCAAAATCTCGGACCTGGTAAACCCCGTCCAAGGAGCGATCCCCCAGGTTGCCCAGCGATTGAACGTTGGCCTGGAGTTGACGTAGGTTTAGTTGGTTCAGGTTAAGCTTGAGCGACCCCTTGCCACCCCCGGATGACCGTGGCAGGCCGGCCCAAAAGGCATCCCAATTGGTTGCCGTAGCGGAGGCCGTTCCGGGCCGACCGATGATGTTCAAAACCACGGTGTCGATTTCCAGTAGCCTGAGGTGATGGGTGCCGCCTGCCAGATCCAGGTGTCGCCATTGCAGCGAAACACGATGAATGCGGGCCAGGGTATCCGACCCCTTCCCTAACAGAACCAAGCCCTCCAATCGCAGGGATTTCCACCCTGCCGAGACCCTTTCCACCTGCACCCGACTGCCCAGGGTCGAAGTCAAAAACGCGGACAGGAGGCGGGGCGCCGTGGCCCATAGTCCCCATCCCAATCCCAAAACCAAAGCGATCCCAATCCCAAGGCCCAAGCCGGGCCGGCGACGG
>RFPG01000067.1 GCA_009926245.1 Sphingobacteriia bacterium
GAATAATAATCGAAGGGGGACATTTTCAATGAAACCTCCAGGTACTTGAGGGCCTCGGGGTAGTTCTGACGGTAATAATAAATGAGCCCCAACTGGTAATTGGCTGTTCCGTTTTTGGGATCCAATTTGAGTAGGTCCTTGTAAATTTTTTCGGCTTTCACCCATTCTTCTTTGGCCGTATAGGGCATGAGGATACCCCATAGGGGCTCGGTGGCTTGCGGTGCCAACACCATGGCCCTCATATAATAAAGAGCCGAACGGTCGTTGTCTCCCGCCTTGTAAGACAGCCAACCCATCCGAAGATTGACCTCGTAGATGGCATGAACGGTCTCGATGCCCAAGGTTTCCATGGCCTGGATGGCTCCCCGATAATCCTGACTCGCTTCGGCCTTGTAGCTCACAGCAAAGGCTTCACGAACCGCTTGATCCTGAGCGGCCCGGGCTTGGGGTGTGGAAGGATTTTGGGCGAAAGCGACGCCACTGCATAAAATTCCTAACAAAAGAAAAAGACAAAGGAATCGAGCGCTTTGGATACTTAGATAGGGTGGTTGATTTTTCATAACAAAAGGTTTTTATAAAATAGTTTAAAAGTTTACGGGATTCCAAAGGAGGGCGATGCCTCCAAAAATGGAAGTATAGGGCCGGGTTACCGTACGGAGATTGGGGTCCACCGCTCCCTGGTTTGGATTGGCCCAGGCAAGACCGTGAATGCTGCCTTCCATAACAAATCTTTGTATATAAGGCGCTAGAGACCAGCGGGCGTTGGATCGTGGGTTCGATCCTGGGTTCGATGGTGAGTTAGCTTGCCCCAAGGCCGGGGTCCAACGACCCGACAGGGCCCATACCGAACGCAATGGATCGGTGGTATTCAACGCCCAAAAGGTTCCGGGTTGGGTATAATTCCGCAATGCAGCGCCTTGGATTGTGCGTATTTCCAGCCAAAATCGGGGTCCTAATTGCAAACCAACCTTGGCCAGGCCCACCACGACCATCTCTTTGCCAAGGCTGTCGGCACTCAACGGTCCGTTCGATAAGGCCGACAAATCCAGCGATACCAAAAATCCCTGATGACCCAGGGGCCACCACGTCAGTCCGGCATCGGCCTGCCATTGTCGTTGGCTGTTAAGGGTCCCGCTCAACAATCCCAATCGATATTCCTTGCCCGTGACCCGTCGCGACACCGAACCCGAAAGGGCCCAGGCATTGTGCCTGTAGGGTGTAGACACCGCCCTCAGACCGCTATCAACCGAGTAGGGCTCGGTGCTAAGGCTCTGAGACCTTTCCCCAAAAACCATCAGGCCCCCGCCAAGTTTCCACCCGGGCCACCGCGAATGAGCGGCCTCCCAGCGTTGGGCATATTGGGTGGAA
This sequence comes from Sphingobacteriia bacterium, assembly GCA_009926245.1. Classification (GTDB taxonomy): domain Bacteria; phylum Bacteroidota; class Bacteroidia; order UBA7662; family UBA7662; genus SYHX01. The sequence goes on from RFPG01000067.1 coordinate 1,369, forward strand.
TGCGAGACATAATCGGCGCGTAGCGTGGTATCGGAGGTTTGGAAAGCGATCGGATTCCAATAAGCGGACTGCACCCTCCCGTAGGTTCGGGCATCAAAACGTGTGAACGATTGGAGGAGACTGATGCGGTACGGGCCCCGACGACCCGGCATCCGAAGCGTGGCCTGCACGGACCCACCCCAAACCGTCACCGGGCCCTGAATCAATGCCTCGGCATAGGCCCAGGTCGATGAACCCGTTTCTTTCTGCCGCAAGGCCAAAGGGTTTTGGTTGATTTCGTCTCTGAAAGCCAGGGACCCCACCGGGTTTTGAAGACCGATGTTCAAAATAGCGTAATCCAATGCGAGCACACCTTCCACTTCGGGCTGCGTTTGGGCCAAGGCCCAACGCCACTCGTCCATACGGCGACAATTCAACAATTCTTGGCGGTACTCCGAAGCCAACAACGCCGAACCAGGAACCATTCGAGATGCGGCCTTCCAATGAAAAACGGCTCGTTCGTTGTTATGTAACATTCGATACGCCAAGGCCATTCGTCGATGGATATCCGCCGTGGCCCAACCTCCATCGACCGCCGTTCGACCCTCCCAAATCAATTCCTTGTATTCTCCATAAGCAAGATGATAGCGGGTGAGGCTGTCCGTCGAAACAATTTGGGCATAAAGGCCGACTCCCGGAAGACAAGCCCATAATCCGCAAAGAAACCAGGCTTTGGCCCTGCAGGGCAGGCTTAGGACAAACTGCATCGATACGTAGTTGGCGACGAATCGCTTCCCTTGGGTGGGGCCAGCAACCAGCGGCCAAGGGATCCTTCGTTTATTTCAAGTTCAAAATCCAGTTGCCGTACCGTGCGACCGGCCACCTTGGAAGCTACCGAGGTTTGGATACGCAACGCTTCGGTCATCGCGCCGGTTGGGGCCGCCAGCCAAGCCGATTGATAGTCCACCCGGTAAAACATCCAAAACGGAGCAAACACATCTTGAATGGAACGCAAAAAGGGTCGGCTAAAATGAACCAACGGCAATTGATCTTGGACCGTTCCTGCATCGCGGACCAAGGACAAACGATAGACGGTTAAATAAAAATGATAAAGCAACGAAGAGCGTTTGCCCTCAAAATCATAAGCCCAAAACATCACCCCATCGTTTACATACCACATCGTCGAGCGAGTCAGGGGACAGTAGAGGTAGGTGCGGTTGTTCGCATCCGTTCCCACCGTCCAATCCACCAGCCGATCCGGCTGCTTTTCGGACTGCATGCGTAATTTTTGACCAGGCTTGAAAGCGAAGGCTGAAGCCATGGCCGGCACCGCCTCCACCGAACTCACCTTTTGGTCTTCGCTTGGAACTGTCCATCGACGCAGGGTGCGGCCCTCCCCTTCTTCGAGGCGATAATAAGCCAACGGATGCGCCAAGGTTTTGGCGCCTATTTCGGGGCTGGATTGAACCTGAAAATGCAAATGAGGCCGAGGCGAGCGCCCCGAGTTGCCGCAGCTGGCCAGAACCTGGCCCCGAACCACCCACTGCCCCAGGCCAACCTTGAAACCATCCGGACGCAGGTGGGAATACTGGGTGTACAGGCCGTTAGCATGCTGCAGAACCAAGGAGTTTCCCCAATTCTGTTCCAAATCCACCCCCCCGATAGGGTTATCGGGTACATGATTGGTCAAAGCCACCACGGTGCCGTCAAGGGGCGCAACAACGGGTTTGTTATAACAATAATATTGTTCCAAAAGGCTTCCATCTCCCGAATGCACACGGCCTTCTTCGTCGGTGATTTCAAAATCCAAGGCCTTGGACCAATCTCCTAAATGCGTGTGTGCGCCGTTGTAAGCCTGGGTCACGGTCCAAGTTCCCCAAAAAGGTAGATGAAAACGGGGTGTATAAAGATGGGCCAGGCGCTGGGCATTGACCTCGTGCTTGTACAGGGTCTTTTCGGGGGAATAGTATTGAAGGGCAACCGGGACCAGGCCCCGTAGCGGAGGAGAGGCCTGCAGAAAGTACAAAACCAATAGCGTCAAACCGCTGAAAGCCAATGTAAAAGGAGGCATTCCACTGGAGGCCAGCCATCCCTCCAGGGCAAACATAAGGACGGCCAAGACCGGTGTCAGGACGGCCACCAAGCCCATGGTAGCGACGGAGGGAACCAAGTAAAAACCCCCCAGTGCAATGGCCATAAAGACAAAATTACTTCCCACCAAAAAATCCGTCAACGGAGCCGTGGAAGCGCCCATCGCTTGGAACATCCCAAAAGCCAAGGCGTATCCTCCCACCGCTAACAACAAAGACAAGCGACTGTGCAGAGCCAAACCCGCGGCAAGCACCAAGCCTGCGATAACCGAATCTTGAAAATAAATGGAGCCCAAGGTCCGCAAAAAACTTTTCCAAAACGGATCCGCTGCCGCTAATTCCAAACCGCTTGTTGCAAGCAAATCTGTTTGAGCTGCACCCGCTAAACCAGCACCCGCCAGGCCGGGATACCGCAATACAACGGCGGCCAGGCTATCCGAGCCCTCCATCAAGACCCAATAGGTGAGGACAAAGGGGAAGGTTAAGTATGGCAGGCTGTAACGGCCCAAATGCCGATTCCACCATACGATCAAGGTCAAGAGCAGAACCAAACCCGCCATCAAAACAAGCAACATGGGCGCATCGACCCGGTACCGATGGGCCATGGCCAGTCCCAAGAGCAAGGCATTGAAACCGTACATGCCTTCCTGCAGAAGTTCTTTGCTTTGGCCCGTTAATCGACCCAAGGCCTGCACCGCAATCACCGAAAACAAACCACAAGCCCCCATGATGGGATCCAGGAAACTGACCCCCAAGGCCAGGAATCCTAGCAGCGGATTGAGCGCAAAAAACAATTGGGCATAGCTGTTGAGAACCCCCCTCACGGGGCCATTCCAAATCGAGCGCAGACCGGGTTGCGGGGCCATGTTACGACCCCTTGACCGCCTCCAGGTAATCAGGAATAAGTTCCTGATTGTTAAGTGTTTGGACATCTTCGCGGCGGCGGATCAGGTGAACCTTGCCCCGCGTATCAATCAAAACCACGTTGGGCCGCATTTGGATAAACTGCATCCACTGGGTCATGTTATAGGCTCCGACCCGGTGGACCACCACCCGATCTCCTTTTTGGAGCAAAGGCAGGGAAACATTTTCGCGGACCACATCAATGTTCATGCACAAAGGTCCGTACAAAACCATGTCTTCGTGATGGCTGGAATAATCCTGAGCGGGGGATATGCGGTGTTCGTACCAAAACGATGTGAACAGCAGGTTGACCCCAAAATCCATGATGGTCGCCCGACGACCATCGCCCAATCGTTTGAGGGCCAAAACCGTGCCCAATAAGTACCCGGCATCGTCAATCAAGGCCCGGCCGGATTCCAAAAAGAGGGTAGGCAATTCTCCGCTCATCCCAAAGGGGTGCTGGAGGATGGCCCCGGAGATGGCTTCGGCGTAATCATCCATGGTTGGGATGACATCCGAGCCCTGCAAGTAGGAGCCTTTGAGGGTATTTCCCGAAGCAAAGCCTCCGCCCAAATCCAGGTATTCGATCCGGTGCTGGTATTGATTGCGAATTTCCAAAGCCAGGTCGCATAATTTGTTAGCGGCCACGGCATAGGCTTGGGAACTGAGCATGTAAGTTCCGATATGGCAATGCAGTCCCGCCAATTGCATGCGGGATTGGGCCATGACTTTGGTAACGGCGGTCCAAGCCGAACCGTTTTCGTAATTAAAACCAAAACGGTCCCAGAGGGGATAAACCCCGGTGTCCATATTGATGCGAAGGGCGACCCTGGCTTTGAGGTCTTCGTTCGCCAGGATCTCCGAAAGTTGATACAATTCATCGAGGTGGTCAATGTGAATCAGGGACCCGTTCTGCACGGCAAAACGCAGATCGTCCGCGGATTTATCGGGGCCGTTGAAGAGAATTTGGTGACCGGGAACCCCGTTCCCCAAGGCTTTGCGGTATTCAAAAATGCTGACCACTTCGGCCCAAGAACCTTCTTCATGAAAAATCCGGCAAACGGCGTTGAGGTAATTGGTTTTGTAGGACCAGGCCATCTGCACTTTGGGGTAGCGGGTACCAAAAGCCCGGACGGCGTTGCGGTAGGTTTGACGGATGGTTTGTTCGGATAACACAAAACACGGCGAGCCGTATTCCTCCATAATGGACGCTACCGGAACTCCGTCGATTTCGGTGACAGGTAGTTGGGAGTGGCGAGTGCCAAATTTGTTACCAAGGCCTGCGTTGAGCTTGCGTAAGTAGGGTCGTTCGTAGGGTCGTTTGCTCATGGGGAAGGTAGGTCTATTGGACAGAAGATGGGGATGGACTAAAGAGATAGGGATGAAAAAGTGTAAACTATAATTCGCCGAGGGTGGATATTTTTTCGAATTCCTGCATGGAGACCACCAGGTCTTGGGAATAGCGGATGAACATTTTGCCGACTTCGTAGTCGTTCATGGCCGGGGGTTTTTGGCCCAGGGCCAAATCCACCAAGGCTTCGGGATGGTTTTGTCCACAACCGACCGCCAGGTACACCCAGGCCGGAAAGCGGGGATTCATTTCCATCAGGTAATATTCACCGTCTTCGGTGCGCATGTATTCCAATTCGCAGGGGCCCCTCCAACGCGCCGAGGCCACCAAGGCCGCAGAAAGGCGCATCAGCTCGGGGTCTTCAATCGAAACTCCGGCCCAGGCCTTGCCTTTGTCGGTGATATAAAGCTTGCGCATGGGGACGGCTCCGATGCATTTTCCGGCTCCGTCGCCCAGGGCCGTGACATTGACTTCGGTACCGCGCACGTATTGTTGCACCAAAACTGGCAGGCCCCATTTGGCCGAAATTTTGTAAAAAGCCGACAAGGCTTCGTCGGCGCTGTGGGCAATTTGGGCGTCGTAGTATTTGCCTTTGACCACCAGCGGATAAACGGAGACGTCGAGGGCCCTGTGAAATTCGTTGATCGTAAAAACGGTGCTGGCCACCGGGACTTTGACCCCATGCAATTGACCGTATTCGTGGAGCACGGCTTTGTGCCGGGCGTCGAACTCTTGGAGACTGGGCAAAAAAGTTCGAATGCCCAATTCGGATTCCAAGGTCGGGGCCAAACGAATAAAGTTGTGGAGTTCGGCATCAAAATTGGGAATCAGAACATCGATGTTTTCGACCGATTGGAGGTAACGCAAGCGTTCCATGAGGGCGCCGGTTCCGGCAGAGGGCAGGGGTACTTGGTAGGATTTGTCCACCAAATCATGCATGTACAATCCGGGTTCCAGGCTGTCGTAACTCAAACCCACGATACGGAAATCGTAGCGTTGGCTTTGACGCAGGGCGCGGATGACGGGCATTCCGGGACCCGGTGAGTCCACGTTGTTCAAGCCGCTGACGGCCACGGTGCAGGGAATGCGCCCGGAGGCGTTGGGGGTCGATTTCATAAAGAGCCGGGGTCGGGAATTAGCGGGGCTAGGTCGGGAATTAGCGGGACTGGGCGGTGTTGGCGTCCAGGATGCGGTAATTGCCTAGCATGTAGAGGAAATCGGCCAGGTCTTTTTCGAGGGAGGCCCGGTCGGTCGCAAAAAGGCCCTCCATGGCGTCTAGAATTTGGGCTTGGTTTTTGCCTTCTTGCAGGAGACGGACG
>RFPG01000068.1 GCA_009926245.1 Sphingobacteriia bacterium
ACCAAAATGCCGGTAGGCCAAATACAAGAGGTAGGCTCCGCCCAAAGGCTTGATCCACCAAAGGTTGAGCATCCACCCGGCTAACAACAAACACAAACCTCTGAAGACATAGGCCCCTATCAAGCCGTATCGCAAGGCCTTGCCCCGTTGATGTTCCGGAAGCCGCATGGCCATGCTGGCCATCACAGCTGCATTATCAACCGATACCAAGGTTTCTAACAAGACCAAATTCCCCACCGTCAGCAGGGCTTTGGGCCAGGGTATCCCCCAAAAATCCATCATCTAGCTATTTACCGTTCGTTGATGCGTAGGACCTTTCGCGTTGTCCAACCTCCTTTGGTTCTTAACATCAATTGATACAAGCCCTCGGGCCAGAGATCGGCGCCCAAATTCCAGAGCTCGGTGCCATTGGTTGCCCCACAAAGCACCGGGGCACAAGGCCCAAACACCGCCCGACCTCTTGCATCGACCACGCGGATTTCGTGCACTTCATCCCAAGGCATGCAGGGTAGGTTCAAGGGAAGGGTGCTACCAAAGGGATTACCAACCCGAAGGCAGGACCCTGGGCCTTGGCCGGACAGCGCAGGTTCCAAACTTGTAACAAAATACTGATATGGAGGACTCACCGTGGTCAGGCAGGAATCCGTGCCCAATTGAACGGTGTAAAAACCGCTACGAGGCGGGCGAATCGAGCGGGTATTCAGGGCCGGCAACCAGGTACCGTCCACATACCACTGGTACGTGGTCCCTCGGTAAAACGAAAACAAAGAATCCGGATGGTATTGCCGGATTTCGGAAGGGGCCTGGGCCAAAACCCGAATCATAAACGAATCGGTCAGCTGACAACCCAAATCGTTCACGGTATAGGTAATCCGGTGCCATCCAGGGCCGGCTTGGGCCGGAGAAAAAATTCCGAAGCTGACCCCGGGTCCACTGAAGGTGCCCCCACCCACCGATGCATTGGAAAGGATTGCATTGAGATCGTTGGGGCAATAAGGGCCGAGGGCCGTAAAGGAAAGCGCCTGGGGTTGCCTAACGGTCAGAGAACGCCACAAGGTATCCCGACAACCGTTGCTATCCACCACCGTATAACCCACCAGATGAACACCTGCGCCCAGATTGCGCAATTGCACCACCCCATTCAAGACCCCACTGCCCACATAGGTTCCCCCTGCGGGACTTCCCCCGCTGAGCCGGAGGGTATCTCGATCCAAGCAAACCGGGGCAGGAGCAGGGAATCCCAAACCGGGCAAGGCCCGGACCCGAACAACGATGCTGTCCACACCGCTGCAACCCAAGGAATCCGAATAAACATAGCGCAGGGTGTGCAGCCCAACACCAGCCACACCCGGCACAAAAGAAGAACCCTGGACCCCGTTACCGCTGAAGGTTCCCCCGACGGGCGTAGCGGATAAGGTGACCGGGCCGTTGTTACGACACAAAGGAGCCAAAGGAGTGAACGCGATAACGGGGGTGGCATTGACCCGGAGCCAGGCCGTGTCTCTGCTCTGGCAGCTACCTCCCAAAGCGTAGACCATGGGGTGCAACCCAGGACCGGCTATGGCCGGATCAAAGCGCCCCAACGTATCCAACCCGGGGCCGCTGTAGGTACCGCCACGGGGCCTGCCCCCCGTCAAAAATCGTGGGGCTTGTTCCTGGCAGAGGGGCGTCAAGGTATCCAAGGATGCGACCAAGCCACTCATGACGCGAATGGTACCCGCTACCACCAAGGTATCGGCCCCGGCCGAATTGGAAACCACCAAGGTTACCGAATAAACCCCTGCACTATCGTAACGAACCGGAACGGGGATCTGGTTGGTATCGCTGCTTGGAATACCCCCCGCAAAGGTCCAACGCCAGCGGGTTGGACGGTTCAGGCTCTGATCCCTGAACTGAACCGTGGCGCCAGGACACAACGAATCCGCACTCTGGGACCAAGCCGCCGCTGGAACAATATCGGGAGGCATGCAAGCCGGGGATGTCAGCAAGGAATTGCGGCGGGGCGAATTTTGTAACACTGTCCACATACGGGATGCTTGGTTGGCCGTAAACAGGTTCATGCAGGCATCGTTGGTATAGTCCATGTAGTTCTGCACCATATCCAGACCACCGCAAGAGGCATGGGTTAGCGGACAGCCGTAATTGGCCGCATCCGACGGAGGCGTATCCGCGCAGTAGTCGGTGGCGCTGCAGTTACTACCATCACCCCAAATATGCCGAAGGCCCAAGGCATGGCCGACTTCGTGGGTGGCGGTCCGGCCCAAATTATACTGGCCTGGGAAGGGATTGTGCGGGGGTCGTCCTACACTGGAGTAGAGGAGAACAATGCCATCCGTATTGGCGTTGGTGCCTCCTGACAAACCCTGCAATCCGCTACCGGTGGGAAACTGAGCATAACCCAGGACCCCTCCGCTCAGGTTGGCAATCCAAATATTATAGTATTGATTGGGATTCCATCGAGTGGCTGGTTTGACCGTTCCATCAAATTGGCCCGTGGACCAAGAGGCCCGTTGTTGAAATCGGTGGCGAATAATGCCGGTGGTATTCTGCCCAAGGGTATCCCGACGGGCCAAGCAAAATTCAATGTTGGGATAGCCGGCCACTGCCGCAAAACCGGCCGGGGTATTGACCGTATCCGCGTTGAGTCGGCGAAAATCTTCGTTCAGGATTTGAATCTGGGATATGACTTGCTGGTCCGAAATGTTCCAGACATCCGTTTCGTTTTGATAGATAATGTGAACCACCACCGGGATGGTGTACAGGGTCCCGGGTGATTGGGCACGACCTTGGACTCCATGGGCTGCCGCCTGCTGTTGAGCCATCCAGGACTCAAATTCTGCATCGGTCTCCGGCCACAGTCCCTGATTCCTCATCCGCTCCATCACCTCCGTGGTCGCACAACGAACCACCGAGGTCTGGGTCTGAGCCCGAACCGATGACACCAACCCACTCCCTACCAAAAGGGACCCAAGGACCCCCAACCGAATGATTGAAATTAAACGCATACGTAGAAGTCCCGGCTTTGTCCGAAACGGGGGCCAATTTAGGTGGAGAGGCCCTAAACTTGCAGGGTATTGGAAGGATTTAATGGGAAATCAATGGCGATAATTGGAACCTCGGTCCAAGAAGCGGGGGCCTGGCTTCGGGACGGCTGGCCGGTAGGCATTCCCACCGAAACCGTGTACGGTCTGGCCGCCAACGCCTGCGATCGGGAGGCTTTGCTGCGGGTCTTTGAGACCAAGGGACGTCCCCTGACCGACCCCCTGATTGTCCACCTGGCCAGTCAGGAGGATTTGAACCGCTTCGCGGTGGATGTTCCGGAGACAGCCTACGCCCTGCTGGAGGCCTTCAGCCCTGGACCCCTGACCCTTATCTTGCCCAAAGCACCCATTCTACCCGACGAGGTTTCGGCCGGATTGACGACCGCTGGATTTCGTATCCCTAGCCATCCGCTCACCTTGGAGCTCCTTCGTTCCTTGGATTTTCCGCTGGCAGCCCCCTCGGCCAATCTCTTTGGACGGACCAGCCCCACCACCGCCGACCATGTAGCCGACCAATTGGGCGAACGAATACCTTATATCTTGGATGGAGGTCCCTGTCGAATCGGATTGGAGTCCACGGTCCTGGACCTAAGCGGGCCTGAACCGCTGCTGCTTCGGGAAGGCGGACTCACCGCCGAATCCCTGGAAGCCTTCTTGGGTCGCCCCCTTCAACGCCCCAACCGTCTCGCACAAGCGGATCAGGCCCAACGTGCGCCCGGTACCCTGGCCCATCATTACGCCCCCTCGGTACCCCTGTTTTTATTTGCGGACGACATGGCAATCATCGATTGGCTAAACCATCACGACCACTCCAAGCAAGGGCCCCAAGCTCCGGCCCTCCTGCGTTTTAACCAGGCCTTGATGGATTCCAGATGTGCGGCTTGGAATCAAGAAATTCTAAGTCCGGAAGGTGATTTGGAACAAGCTGCTCATCAATTGTTTGGGGCCCTGCGGCGCCTCGAAAAAAGCGCAGGTATAATCTTGGCCCAAAAAGTCCCCAACACAGGATTGGGTGCTGCGATCAACGATCGTCTCCAAAGGGCCTCCATGAAGCCACTATAAGCGGCCCGAGACAGGCTAATCGTGCGGTTCCTTGGTGTATTTGGTCAGAACAAATACAAAACCGCCCAAGGCGATTACTGCAAAAACAATCCATCCGATCATAGCCTTGCGGGTTAGGGTTTAAGGAGCGAAACACGAATTTACGAAGAACCTGCCTGGATTTCCTAGCCAACCCAGTCCAAGATGACTCCTCATTCCTAGGGGCATTGCAGGAGGAAGACGCAGGGCCTTTTGTGAAGGGACGGCCCCTCCCCTCGTTGAATGGCCTTCACCCATTCATCGACGCGACGGGTTTTGATCCATTCCTTGGGACCACCGGTGATTTCACAGGCGACGCACAAGAGGGTGTTCGGTTTGAGGCAACGAAGGGCAGATTCCAAGAGAGCATCGTTGCGGTAAGGCGTTTCGATCCAAACCTGGGTCTGATGGGTGCGTTGAGAACGTTGCTCCATTTCGCGGAGCTGCCGAATCCGATCGGAGGCCTGAATTGGCAGATAGCCATGAAACTCCATGTGTTGCCCATTCAAGCCGCTGGCCATCCAGGCCAACATCAAACTGGAAGGACCACTCAAAGGCTCCACCTTCCAACCCCGCCGATGTGCCTCGAGGACCAAACCGGAACCGGGATCCGCCAAAACCGGCAGACCGGCATCGGACATCAGACCCATGGAATGCCCCCTGTGCATGGGTTCCAAAAAATCTCCGTATCGAGGTTCCCGCTGATGCTCGTTCAGCAATACCAGCTTGTATCGGTTCAGGTCCACCGTGGGTAACATTCGCCGAATCATGCGCCTTGCTTCGCGTTCGGATTCCACAACGAGGTATTCCAATTGGGCTAAAATTTCGCGAACTCTGCTGCCGATATGATCGCCTCCCCACTCGGCATCCAAGAGGGATGGCAATAAATACAAAACGGGTTCTGAATGCGCAGATTCCAGGGCTGTGGGTTCCAAGGTTGTGGATTCCATGACGCGCAATGCTTGGTTAGCGACGGCCTTTCAAGCCCTCCCGAAACCGCTGCAACCGCCTAAAATACAAAAATCTACGGATACGACGAGTGGCTTCACGCAGGGTGTAACCAAAGAGAACCGCGGTCCCAAAACTGAAGGACGAATAAACCACCGCCACGAAGGCCATCCCATTGTTATGAAGCATGACCTGGGATACAAAAATGGCCAAGGATACATTTTGGAGGCCTACCTCCAAAGGAATGGTGATCCGACTCATCGGTCCCAAGCGAAACATAAAAGCTAGCAAAAGACCCAACAGCATCCCCAAGCCGTTCAGCAAAAGAGTAGGCGGTAACAACAGACGAATCGAAGCGACCAGCGACTCCGTTCCCTGGTGCTCGGCGCCTGCTACCCCCGCAAAGGCCACCATCAACATAAGCGGCATCAAATACCTCAAAGGCCGATCGGCCGCCTTGGCAAAGGCTGGGTAGCGGGAACGCAGCCAAAGACCCACCCCCGTTGGGAGCAGCGTTAGCAAGGCGATGTCCTTGACTGTGCCCCAAAATGGAAGGGTTATTTGGGCCTCTTGTTCCATAAAATACCCCAAAGAGGCATCCACCAACCAAGGAATGGTGGCGACGCATAACAAAGAATTGATCGTCGTTAGGCACATAGACAGGGCTACATTGGCCTTGAGCAAATGACTGATCAGTCCGGCCGATGCTCCTCCAGGACAGGAGGCCACAATCATCAGACCGGCGGCATAAGTTGGCGACAATCCAAAAGCATGCGCAAGCCCAAAAGCCAGCATCGGAAGCACCACCATCTGGGCCACGAGACCGACCACGACGGCTTTGGGGAAACGCAAAACATTGCGGAAATTCTGCAAACTCAGGGACAAACCCATCCCACCCATGATAAGGACCAGGGTGGCTGGTAAAAAATAGGTCGAAAAAAAAGCGTGGTCCATGGGTGGCATTCTATCCTTCTTTGACCACCCTAAAATTAGGCCTTGAGGCGAAGCCCAAATCGATTGAATTCATCCTGGGTCTCGATTTCCAAACGCCCTACTTGTAACATTTCCAACATGGCAAGAAATGTAAAAATGGCTTGCATTTTGTCGGTAAAATCCACAAACAATTCCTCAAAGGTGACAAATTCACGGGCATTGAGTCGATTGGCCAGGTAATTACGCTGCGCGGCGATGGAATACGGGTACGGCGTCACCTTGTGCACCACCTTCACCCGTTCGCTTCCCCTGGCCACGGCCTGATGAAAATACTTGAGTAATTGGTAGAGATCCACGTGCAGAAGATCTTGGTCGATACCCAGGCTTTCTTCCACCCGGCTCCACTCCTGGTCCTTGTTCCCCCGGGGCATCAAGGATTGACGATGCTCCTCCATGGCCTGCAACTCCTCGGTCACCGCTTTGTAGCGTTTGTATTCCAACAATCGGGCTGCCAAGTCTGCTCTGGGATCGATTTCTTCGCCCTGTTCATCCAATTCAGGACGGGGAAGCAGCATGCGGGCTTTGATGCGAATCAAGGTCGCCGCAACCAAAATAAACTCGGAAGCCAGCTCGATATTAAGCTCGGCCATTTGCTGCATGTAATCCAAAAAGTCGGCAGTAATCTTTCCGATAGGGATATCCTGAATGTCCAACTCATCCCTTTCGATAAAGAAAAGCAACAAATCGAAAGGCCCTTCGAAGCGTTGCAATTTGATTTGATAGGTCTCCTGCATAGTTATGGAATCGAAAGATAAGGCCGGACCTAAGCAGAAGGGCCCGCAGTGGCCACCACCAGCCTATCAGGTTGTAGGAACTGGGCAGCGAGCTCCATAAGCCTTGCCGGACTGATTTCGTTTAAGGCCCTCAAATATTCATGCAAATAATCCTCGCCGAGATCGTAGGATTCCAGATCCCAGTATCGATCAATCAAGGCCAAAG
>RFPG01000069.1 GCA_009926245.1 Sphingobacteriia bacterium
CCGGTACCGGTCTGCTCCTGTATTTGGGCCGCAGCTTGGACCGCTTCATCCGGGGTTTCGGCTAAAATGCCTCGTTGAACGGCTACACCGTATTGTGATAACAATGCCTTGCCCTGATACTCGTGTATGTTCATGTTAGGTGGTTATGAATAGAATTGAATGATGAAGGGACCCTGCATTTAACCGCCAAAGTCATCAAAGGCCACGTGCTCCTTGGGAATGCCCCAATCATCACACATTTTGAGAACGGCGGCATTCATCATTGGAGGCCCACAGAAATAGAATTCGATTTCTTCGGGCTCTTTGTGTTTGCTCAGGTAGTTATCAATAAAAGATTGGTGTACAAAGCCCAAGAAACCGTCGCCGTCCCGATCATCCAAACCTTGACAGACCTTCCAATTATCTTCTGGAAGTGGCTCGGATAGAACCACATGAAAACGGAAATTCGGAAACTCCTTTTCAATGGCCCTGAACTCGTCTACGTAAAAAAGTTCTCGCTTGGAACGTCCACCGTACCAATAACTCACCTTGCGACCGGTTTTGAGGGTATGAAAAAGGTGAAAAATATGGGCACGCAACGGGGCCATGCCGGCGCCACCACCGACGTAAACCATTTCCTTTTGGGTATCCTTGATAAAGAATTCACCGTAAGGACCTGAAATGGTCACCTTATCACCTGGCTTGCTGTTGAAAACAAAGGAGGAGCAGACCCCTGGATTGACCTTCATCCAATCATTGGTGGCTCGATCCCAAGGAGGCGTGGCGATACGAATGTTCAGTTTGATGATATTACCCTCCGCAGGATGGTTGGCCATGGAATAAGCGCGGAAGATGGGCTCCGGGTTAACCATTTTGAGGTCCCATAACTTGAATTTATCCCAGTCTTCTTTGAACTTGTCTTTGCCTGCTGGGTCATCCGGCGATGGGGCAATATCAATGTTTTTGAAATCCACCGTGCAGGCAGGGACATCCACCTGAATGTAACCGCCGGCCTCAAAATGCAAATTCTCCCCTTCGGGCAATTTGACCGTGAATTCCTTGATAAAAGTGGCCACGTTGTAATTGGAGACCACTTCGCACTCCCATTTTTTGATTCCAAAAATTTCTTCGGGAATCTGAATCTTCATGTCGTTTTTGACCTTGACTTGGCAAGCCAGGCGCCAATGCTCGGCTTGTTCCCGACGATTCAAATGCCCTTTTTCGGTGGGCAGGACATCTCCCCCACCTTCCAAAATTTGGCATTTGCACATCGCGCAGGTTCCACCGCCCCCGCAGGCCGAAGGCAAAAACAATTTACGCTCGGACAAGGTGCTAAGAAGCGTGGATCCAGCAGCCACCTTCATGGGATTCTCGGTATCCCCGTTAACGATGATTTGGACATCCCCGCTATTGACCAATTTGGCCTGAGCATACATCAGAACAAAAACCAAGAGGAGGATCACCCCTGAAAAAGCAAGGATGGAATAAAAAATGATGGATAAGGTGGCCCCGGTTAACATCGTTTTAGAGGTTTAAAGTGTGATGCCCAGGAAGCTCATGAAGGCAATGCCCATCAACCCGGTCAAAATAAAGGTGATCCCCAATCCACGCAATGGAGCCGGGACATCGGAATAACGAAGACGCATCCGAATTGCGGCGATCGCCACAATCGCAATCATCCAGCCAACACCAGATCCTAAGCCAAAAACCGTTGCCTCAGCGAATTCATAATCTCGCTCCTGCATAAAAAGTGAGCCACCCAAAATCGAGCAATTCACTGCAATCAAAGGCAAGAAAATCCCAAGAGCACCGTACAATTCAGGCGATAATTTCTCCACCAACATCTCGACCAACTGCGTCATCGAAGCAATGGTTGCGATAAACATAATGAAGGCCAAGAAACTCAAATCCACCTTGGCAAGAGAGGGACTAATCCATGCAAGGGACCCTTCTTTGAGAACCTTGTTAAGAAGTAGCCAATTGAGAGGGACGGTAATCACCATGACGAAGATGACCGCAATACCCAATCCCAAAGCAGTTTTGACGTTCTTGGACACCGCTAGGTAGGAACACATGCCCAAGAAATAAGCAAAGATCATGTTGTCGATAAATATCGACCGAACAAAGACGGATACTAAATCCGCAGCAAGAAATAATGGGCTCATTCTTTTTCCTCCAAATGTTTAGCAAAACTCCGTTGAATCCAGATATAACAGGCCACCACAAAAAGGGCACCTGCGGGAATCATCATCAGGCCGTTATTCACATAACCCGCCTCGTAAAGGGCATCGGGTATCACCTTGAAGCCAAAAACTTTACCGCTTCCCAACAATTCTCGAACAAAGGCGACGGTTAATATGACGACCCCGTAGCCAAAACCATTTCCCAATCCATCAAGCAAAGAAGGATAGGGCTTGTTACCCATGGCATAAGCCTCCAATCGTCCCATCACGATGCAGTTGGTGATAATCAAACCGACAAAGACAGATAATTGCTTGGAGACATCGTACATATAGGCCTTGAGCACCTGGTCCACCAAAATGACCAAGACCGAGACCACCGTAAGCTGAACGATAATGCGTATACGGGGAGGGATGGCATTGCGCATCAAGGAAATCACAAAGTTGGAGAGGGCAACCACCGCCGTCACCGAAATCGCCATGACCATGGTGGGCTTCATTTGGGTGGTTACCGCCAACGAGGAACAAATACCCAAAACCTGGATGGTTACGGGATTGTTATCTGAAAGAGGATCGGTTAGAAGTTTGCGTTCCTTCTTACCAAGCAAGGATTTTTTCTCAGCCGGTGGCTGAACGAGGACTTCACTCATAGGGCTTGGTTTGGTTTGGTTTGATTTTGGATGTATCGGAGATAAAAAGCAATGTCTTCCTGTAGCATTTTACTTACACCGTTGGACGTAATGGTACCGCCACTAATTGCATCCACCGCATGCGGCATGGATGCATCGTGCTTGCCCTTTTCAACCTTCACAGAAACGAATTGTCCCTGATCGTTCAAAATTTTCTTGTTGTTAAACTGCATTTCGAAACCATCGGTATTAATCTCAGCACCCAGTCCCGGGGTTTCTCCTTTGTGGTCAAAAATGGCTGATTTGACCGTGTTACCATCTTGATCCAGAGCGAGATAACCCCAAATAGGGCCCCACAATCCAACGCCCGCCATCTGCAGCAGATACGTCACTTTTCCCTGAGGATCTTTGTAGATATACAATGGGTAACGGACTTTGTAACCAGGGTCTTTGGATTGAAGTTTTTTCTCCAAGGCAAGGTCTAGACTTATAGCGGTCACACCTTCAATGGCCTTCCCCTGATCATCAATCACAACTCCCTGAACCAGCTCGTCAAATTTCTTGTAATCATTGGGGCCTGTGAGACCGACCAAGGAAAGAATGTTTTGTTGTTTTTCTTTGAGCACGTTCTCATCCTGCGCAGGTTTGAGAATGGTGGCCGCCGCCGCCAGCAAGGCAGCAGATATCGTCGTCACCACCAAGGCGAAGATGATGGTGCCAGAATTTCCTTTGGTTGACATGGGTCTATTTTGGAGATGTTATCTAAAAAGGTCTCGAGAAAAATTATCGAATAAGAATTTCAAACCTGAGGTTATGCAAGGGCTCCCCGGCCGGCGAGACGCTTATTACGTCGGGCAATATTGGCCTGAACAACATAATAGTCGATGAGAGGAGCCATCACGTTTCCAAACAAAATGGCCAACATAATGCCCTCGGGATAGGCCGGGTTAAAAACTCGGATCATAACAGCCATCATTCCAACCAACAAGCCATAAATCCATTTGCCCGTACCCGTATGCGCTGCCGTCACCGGATCGGTCGCCATAAAGACCGCACCGAATAGTAAACCGCCCATGGCCAGATGCAAATAATAGGGCATGTTCATAAAGGGCGTCAAACCAATACCATTGAAAATCAATCCCATCAAAAGGGCCCCAAGAACCACGCTCAGCATGATGACGCCGGAACCGATCCCCGTAAGGATCAAGAATGCAGCACCCAGAAGAATCGCGATTTTGGAAGTCTCGCCGATGGAACCAGGAATCAAACCCACCACCATATCCTGCAATGAATAATTCCAAGTTTGGTCTGCAGAAATCTTAAAAGGGGAACCGGTGGCTGCGGCATTGGCAAGAGCCGTCGCACCGCTGTAAACATCCGGCTTCTCCGAAATCCAAACCTGATCCCCACTCATAAAAGTTGGATAGGCGAAAAACAAAAAGACTCGGGCGGTGAGTGCCACATTGAGCACGTTCATTCCGGTGCCGCCGAAGACTTCCTTGGCAAAGACAACCGCAAAAGCGGTGGCCAAGCCTACCATCCAGAGTGGAATATCCGGGGGCAATACCAAGGGTATAAGCATACCCGATACGAGGAAACCTTCGTTAATGGCATGGCCTTTCTTAGAGGCCACAAAAAACTCGATCCCCAAACCAACCGTATACGAAACCACCACAATCGGCAAAACCTTGATAGCTCCGTACAGCACTTTGTCCCAAAAGCCCACCATGGGTGAACCCACGAATTCGCCCAAGGCCAAAAAATGTTGATGACCCACATTAAAAATGCCAAATAGCAAGGAGGGAACCATCGCAAGGATCACAAAAAACATAGTCCTTTTGAGGTCAATACCCGCTTTGATATGGGTTCCACCCGTGCTGACCCGGTCAGGTGTAAAGAGGAACGTGGCGAAACCGTCAAAAAGGGTATGAAACTGGGCGTATTTCCCTCCTTTTTCAAAGTCGGGACGTAGCTCCAATATTTTCTTTTTTAGAAAGTCCATGGGGAATCTATAGGTATAACAATTTGATTAGTAATGTATTGAGAGTCTTTTTTTATTGCTCTTCGGAAATCAACATATCCAGGCCCTGCCTCACCATTTGCTGAACAGGAATCTTGGAGGTGCACACAAATTCGCAAAGGGCCACGTCCTCTTCATCCAATTCGTGGAGGCCTAGTTGCTCCATCTCTTCAATATCCTGGTAATGAATGGCTTTGAGTAGGTAGGTGGGTAGAATGTCCATGGGCAGGACTTTTTCGTACTGTCCCGTCATCACAAAAGCCCTTTCTTCACCGTGCGTATTGGTGTTTACGTTGTAGGTGCGATTGCTGAGCCAACCTGACAAAAATGATTTGGAGATGTCAGGGCGGGCATAGGATGGTAAGAGCCAGCCCAAGAATTCCAAATCGCGTCCTTCAGGAATCACACTAAGCTGGTCGTTATAAAATCCAAGGAATCCATCCGAGGACACTTGCTCACCACTGAGCACATCTCCCGATACGGCGCGGTGATCACCAGGCTGTAAGCCAGCCGACTCCAACAATTCGTGCACCGAGCCACCCACCAAAGACTGGGCATAACCGGGTTTGGTCAACGAGGAACCACCAACAGCCACCCAGCGACGGGCATCGTAATACCCGGTCAAGAATAGGCGACCCAAGATGATCACATCCGCCGGGGTCATGGTCCAAACACAATCACCTTTGGCAATCGGTGACAGGTGATGCATTTGAATACCCACATTACCGCTGGGGTGGGGACCTTCAAAGGCCTGCTTTTGAACCCCCGCTGCATTTGTGATATGCGATGAGCGAGTCTTGGAAGCGTGCGTGTGCAAATGAACCTTCCCGGGGCATAATTGATTGAGGGCCTTGAGACCTTCGGCAAAAGCGGCCGGATCTTGGTCCACTTGAAAATCCCGATCTGCCGCCATGGGCGCGGTATTAAAAGCAGAAATAACGATGCAGCGAGGTTGGGCATCGGGCCGCGCCATCCGATTGTATGGCCGCTGACGCAGGTGGGCCCAGGCGCCCGCCATCATCATTTTGGCTTTGACCCCTTCGGCGCCCAGATCCTCCGGGCGGCCCGAACCAAAGTCGATGTATTGAGTTTCCCCATCGCCTTGTAGGACGATGGCTTCCAAAAGCCTTTTGGCCCCTCTTTGAATGGCAAGAACCTTGCCGCTCATGGGACTGCAAACAAAAAGGCCGGGCTGTTCCTTGTCTTCCAACAAAGGAGTACCCGCGCTGACCGCAGCCCCTTCTTCAACCAAAAGCCTGAACTTTTGGTAGCGAAATACGGTGGGACGAACGGCGCAGGTTCGGTTGGCAATGGAAAGCCGGGATGAGGTGGCGGGGGTGCCGGCAAGTTGGATGTCGTACCCTTTGCGAAGTCGGATGGTTGATGCCATGGTTGTATTGCGGCCCAAAAATACACTCCTCAAACACTAGCAACACAAAAAATCCCCGAAATATTCTTCCCATTACAAGAAAAAAATCCTATCGGAGGGTACGTCATAGCCGATTCGAGCGTAAGATTGGTCATGGCTAGAATGCCCCGATCTTTTGCTTTGGCGCTGTGTCTTTTGGCTCGTGTTGCTTGGGTGGCTGGCACCCCCGCTTTGGACCCCTACAAGGACCAGGTTTTGGCCTCATCGATTGCCGGTGTGCGCATGCAGACCGAATCCGACCCCTTTGCTTCCCCTGTATGGGAGCTGGGCTCCAACAACCCGTCTTTGGTTTTGCATTTTGACGATCTGGACGGTGGGTACCGACCCTATACCGTACGCCTTGTTGCCTGCCGCAGGGATTGGACCCCTGCGGACCTGTTTGAATCCCAGGTATTTGAAGGTTTGGACCGGGAGCCCATCCAAGACCACCGGCCTTCGTTCAACACCTTGCAACGGTACACCCACTACAGCCATCCCATCCCTTCCGAGACCCTGCGTCCCAAGATTTCGGGGAATTTTGCTGTTTTGGTTTATACCGACCAAGACCTTCAGGAACTCGTTCTGGTCCGGCGCTTGTTGGTGCTCGAAAACCGGGTCTCCGTATCAGCCCTGGTCCGCCGCGCCTACACGGCCGGTCAGGGCAGCAGCCATCAACAATTGGACCTGGAATTGTATCCCGGTCGATTGGTTATCCAACAGCCGGCCTTGGACCTGAGCCTGCAGGTCATGCAAAACGGTGATTGGAATCGAGTG
>RFPG01000070.1 GCA_009926245.1 Sphingobacteriia bacterium
GAAAATCTTCTTCAATATCTTCTTCGATTTCGCGCTTGGTTCGTTCATCCAATTGCAGTCCCAGGTTCAAATTTGGGAAATACGTACGGCCTCGGTTTTGATAATCATCTTTGAGATCACGCAGGAAATTTACTTTTTGGAAGGCCGCCCCCAAAGCCCGAGCACCCTCCTTGAGTTCATCGTAAAGTCCTGGTTTTTCGGAGCAAAAAACCCTCAAACACATGAGGCCAACCACCTCGGCCGAACCGTAGATATAATTCTCGTAGGATTCCTTGGCATAGGTGACCTGGTCTAAATCCATGGCCATGCTATCCAAAAAAGCATCGATGAGCTCGATTTCGATTCCGTAACGTTTTACAGTTTGCACAAAACAATCCAAAACGGGATTGAGGCTGATGCCTCTTTCGAGGGCTAGATAGGTATCCCGGCGGAATTCTTCCAAGAGCGTGGATTTATCGTAATCGTGGAAGGTGTCCACGATTTCGTCGGCATAACGAACAAATCCATAGATGGAATAGATGGGCGCCCTGAAGGAGGGCTGAAAAGCCAAGATACCCAGCGAAAAAGAAGTGCTGTATTGCCGGGTAATCAGCCTGGAGATAGCGAAGTTGGTTTCGCGGTACAATTCCATCATATTGGTAATTTGATTGTAAGCTAGGGCCTTTTGGAGCTCTTGCGTCGTTTAGGTCTGTTTTATTGAAACAATTGAAGGACCCAATGGTTTGAACTAGGCCTTGAGGGGATGTTCTTTCATGAGCTCCCCCGCCACCACTTGGCCCGAAATCAACGAGGGAGGAACCCCGGGTCCTGGCACAGTTAACTGCCCGCAGAAATACAGATTGGACAGGGTTTTGTGTTTGAGGGATGGTTTGAGCAGGGCGGTCTGGGTCAGGGTATTGGCCAACCCGTAGGCATTGCCCTTGAACGAATGATAATCCTTGACAAAGTCCCGATGCGCATAGGATTTGCGGTAAACAACGTGGCTGCGGATGGCCTGCCCCGTCAAGCGTTCAAAGCGATCCATGATGAGGTGGTAGTACTTTTCACGCAATTCCTCGGTGTCTTCCAGGCCAGGAGCCAAAGGAACCAAAATCACCAGGTTTTCCATCCCTGCAGGCGCCACGCTCGGATCGGTTTTGGATGCAAGGGAGGTGTAAAACAGAGGCTTGGTGGGCCATTGAGGATGGGTGTAAATTTCCTCGGCATGCAATCCAAAATCTTCATCAAAAAACAAGGTGTGATGAGTCAGTCCTTCCAAAGGCTTGGAGAGACCGATATAAAACAAAAGACTGGAGGGCGCCAAGACCCGACTTTCCCAATACGAAGCCGAATAATTCCGATGGTCAGCCGGTAATACTTCCTGATCAAAATGACGGTAATCCGCTCCAACAACCACCGCATCCGCTTGGTATTCGTTATCCACGGTTAACACCGAACGAACCCGACCGCCCTGCGATTTCACGGATTTAACTTCTTGATTGTAAATGATTTCCACACCAAGTTCTTGGGCTAACGACACCATTCCATCAACAATCTTGCCCATACCGCCCATGGGGTACCAGGTCCCCAGACCCAGGTCGGCGTAATTCATCAAGCTGTACAAAGCCGGTGTGTTACGAGGTGTCGCTCCCAAAAAAAGCACCGGAAATTCCATCATTTGAACGAGGTGCGGATGTTTGAAATGCGATCGAACGTGGGATGCCATTGACTTGAAGACATCCATTCGTAACACATCCCATATCAAACGAGGGCTCAGAAATTCCCCCAAGCTTCGACCTGGTTTGAAAACCAAATCCCGGATACCCACTTCGTACTTGTAGGCGGCCTGTTTCAAGAAGGAACGCAGCTTCAAACCCGCTCCCTTTTCGTAGGACTCAAAGAGGGCCTCCAGGGCTTCGGCCTGGGCCGGGACCACCAAGCGTTGGTCCGGACCGTAAACGATGGTGTAGGCCGGGTCCAAACGAACCAGTTCATAATAATCGGAGACCTTTCGGCCAAAAAGCCCAAAATATTGCTCAAAGACATCGGGCATCCAATACCAGGATGGCCCCATATCAAAGCGAAAACCTGCTTCGCTGAGAACCCGGGCTCGGCCTCCAGGCTCTTGGTTCTTTTCAAGCAAACGAACGCGGTAGCCTTTGGAAGCAAGAACCGAGGCCGCCGACAATCCGGCAAAACCCGATCCCACCACCACGACCTTAGGGGAGGTTGATGTTGAATGGCTCATGTTCTTAAAACAAAAACATGGCCAAATGGCTTGAAATGTTGAAAAAAAAGACAGAGGGACCCGGTGGCCCCCCGGAACCTAGGCTGCGTTCAGCCCGTATTGGTCCCCGTAGACCGATAATTTGCGCTTTAGGACCTTGCGAGCCAAGTGGATACGGGTTTTGACCGTCCCAATGGGAATCCCAAATTGATCGGCGATGTCTTGGTATTTATGACCCTTGAAATTGAGCATAAAAGCTTCCCTGAGTTCAAAGGGCAACAAGGCGATGGCTTTGTTGAGGTCGTCCATGACCATTTTGGATTCGGCTTGGTTGGGAATCCGCTGGCTAGGCTGGTTGATATAGTAATCTTGGTCGGTTTGATCGCTGAACGTATTGCGCTTGACCTTGCGGCGGTAATTGTTAATGAAGGTGTTCTTCATGATGGTGTACAACCAGCCTTTGAGGTTGGTATCCGGGGCAAATCGATCCCGGTTCGAAAAAGCCTTCAGGTAGGTTTCCTGGAGTAAATCGTGGGCTTCTTCTTTGTTTTGGGTCAAAAACAAGGCATACCCTTTGAGGGCGAGGGCGTGGGTAGCGACCTGATCGGTGAAGTTGGTATCCATTTGTTTAACCTTTTGGGCGATTTGTTAAACAAACTTACAAGAAAATTTCAAAATCCAAGCGTTTGTTGAATTTTTTTTGAGAAAAGTTAAACAAATCTGCTTGGCAGGCCCAAACCTCCCCAGGGAGGCCCTGCTACATCCCTGAGCCCATCATGGCCTCCATGCTTGTCCAGGGCAAGCCGAATTTTTCACCCAGATAACGCTGGGTCAAGAGACCTTGGTGGCAATAAACGCCCGCCCGCAGTCCAGGCTCCAGCCACAAACAGGTCTCCATCCCCCCCCGTTGCCCGGCTTCCAAAAGGATGGGGGTCATAATATTGCTGAGTGACTCCGAAGCGGTCTGCGAAACCCGGGATGGAATATTGGGCACCCCGTAGTGAATCACTCCAAATTGTTCAAAAACAGGACGGGTATGGTTGGTGAGCCTGGAGGTCTCAAAACAACCGCCGTGGTCAATGCTCACATCGACAATCACCGAACCTGTTTTCATGCCCCGCACCATGTCTTCGGTCACCACCATGGGGGTGCGACCGTTGCGGGCGCCCATCGCCCCCACGGCGACATCGGCCATGGCCAGTTGCTCAGCCAACAAGCGGGGGTGTAGCACCGAGGTGTACACCGGGCGGCCTACCAGAGCCTGCAAGCGACGGAGCCTCCGCAGTGAATTATCAAAAACCACCACCTCACTCCCCAATCCAAGGGCCGCACGGGTGGCTTGCTCGGCCACAGTACCGGCACCCAATATCAGAACCCGGGTGGGCGGAACCCCGCTGACCGATCCCAACAAACGACCCCGACCTTGGTACTGATTACTCATGTATTCCGAAGCAATCAAAATCGCCATCGTTCCCGCAATTTCACTCATGGAACGGACCACCGGCAGGTAACCGCTGCGGTCGGTTAGATGCTCGTAGGCAATCCCTGTGATCCGACGTGAGACCGTTTCTTTGAGGTCTGCAGCTCCCAATCCCGGTACATGCAATGCCGAAAAAACCGTTTGCCCAGAACGCAAATACCCTAGCTCTTCGGTAGGCACCGGGCCTACTTTGACCACCACGGGACAGGCATAGATTTCGGCCGGTCCATCGGCCAGTTGGGCCCCCGCATCGGCGTAATCCTGATCACTAAAAAAACTAGGAACCCCCGCGTCCCGTTCCACCACCACCTGATGTCCGTTATGAACCAACAGAGCAACGCCCTGAGGCGTAATCGCCACCCGATTTTCCTGAAATCCTCGCTCACAGGGAATCCCAACACGTAAGCTAACCTGCCTAGTGGAGGTTGCAACCGGAGCAAGAAGGGTATCAGGGGCCGTCATGGTCTTCACGAATTTAGGGTCAAAGTAGGTTAGGGTCATCCACCCAGGTCAGGCGTCGTTGTAGGGGGACCTCAGCGGAATCCATGCCAACGCCCGCCCACTCAGACGCGGGAGGCAGCGTTTCCAGCTTGTAAAAGAGAGTCGAAGAAGGTAAAAAAGAACCGGCTCGTTCCGGCCATTCCAACCAAACCCAATCAGCCCTTGCCAAAAAGTGCTCCGGGTCCAATGCCAACCACTCCTCCGGTCCACGCAGACGGTAGAGATCGGCGTGAATCACCACCTTGCCCTCGGCAGTGCGGTATTCCTGCATCAAGGCATAGGTTGGGGAAGTGGGCAATGGATCGCAACCAAGGCAGGTGCCCATGGCCCGGAACAAAGTGGTTTTGCCCGCCCCCATTCCACCAATCAAGGCTAAAACGATCGGCCCAGAACCGGTCCGATGAAGGAGGGCGTGATCCAACAAAGCCAGTGCGGCCTCATCCAAATCGGAGAGACCAAAGACTTTATCTAACATAACAATAAGTGGGTTAACCTACCGACCACCGCGCAGGCAGCGGGCTCAGTGGATCAACCGGCAAGGGCCGCTGCCCCGCCAACAATCTCTGTGATTTCGGTGGTAATCGCCGCCTGACGGGCCCGGTTGTATTGAAGTCTTAATTCCCGTAACAAATCCCCTGCATTCTCGGTGGCCTTGTCCATCGCTGTCATGCGGGCTCCGTGTTCCGATGCTTGGGTATCCAACATAGCTTTGTGCAAATCAATCGCCAAGGAAAACGGTAACAAATCCCGAACAATCTCTTCGCGACCGGGCTCGTACAAATAATCAGCAACCCCTGGGCCGGCGCCTGCGCTGGATGCACTTGAAGGTTCGGCCTGCAATGGCAACCAGGGCATCACCCGAAAATACTGAACCACCGGGTTTTTGAATTCGCTGTAAACCACCACAACCTGATCGTATTCCCCTTGAATAAAGGCTTTGCTAAGTTCGGCCGCCATTTCCGCCGTGGCTTGATAACGGATTTTGAGCATTAAATCCTTGAATCGCAAGTCCTGGGGCAAACCGGAACGCTTGAAAAAATCGACCCCTTTGCGCCCTACCGGAATCAGAGTAGCCTGTTGGTCGGCCGGTAAATCTTGAATGAAACGACGGGCTGTTTTGATGAGATTGCTATTGAAACCACCGCACAAACCTTTGTCCGATGTTAACAAGACAATCCCAACCCGCTTCACATCCCGAACCGTGGTCAGGGGCATTTCTGCCGTTGAACCGTCAAGACCCGAAACCAAACGACCGACCATGTTTTGCAAACCCTCGGCGTAAGGACGGATTTGCTGAATCGCACCTTGGGCCCTCCTTAATTTGGAGGCCGAAACCATTTTCATGGCTTTGGTGATCTGCTGTGTTGAAACAACCGAAGCGATCCGGACCCTGACTTCTTTGAGATTGGCCATCTGTGGTTTGGATTACCGTTCTTAGGCTTTGTATCGGGCTACTAACTGCTTGGCCGTGGCCGACAGAACATCGGTTAGACTGTCATCGAATTTACCGGCTTTGAGGGCCTCCAGAACCCGGGGATGATTGGCCCGCATCGTGGCCAGAAAATCTGCTTCAAATTCGCGAACCTTGGCCATGGGCACGTCCATTAATAGACCCTTGGTTCCCAAGTAAATAATCGCAATCTGATCCTCCACCCGGAAAGGCGAGTACTGAGGCTGTTTGAGGATTTCAACATTCCGGGCACCCTTGTCCAAGACCGCCTTGGTGGAGGCGTCCAGATCGGATCCAAATTTGGAGAAGGCCTCCAATTCCCGGTACTGTGCCTGGTCCAACTTGAGAGTACCAGCAACCTTCTTCATGGACTTGATTTGAGCGTTACCGCCTACCCTGGACACCGAAATACCCACGTTAATGGCGGGACGAACACCGGAATTGAAGAGATTGGACTCCAAGAAAATCTGTCCATCGGTGATCGAAATCACGTTGGTAGGAATATAGGCCGATACGTCACCCGCTTGGGTTTCAATGATAGGAAGGGCCGTTAATGAGCCACCGCCTTTGACCTTGCCTTTGAGTGACTCGGGCAAATCATTCATCTTTGCGATAATCTCATCGTTGTAATTCAACTTGCAGGCTCTCTCAAGAAGGCGGGAGTGCAAGTAAAAAACGTCCCCAGGATAAGCTTCGCGTCCGGGAGGGCGACGCAACAACAGCGATACTTCCCGATAGGCCACCGCTTGCTTGGACAAATCGTCGTAAACAATCAGGGCAGGATTTCCAAGGTCCCTGAAATACTCCCCAATCGCCGCTCCTGCCATGGGTGCATAGAACTGCAGAGGTGCAGGGTCCGAAGCAAAGGCCGCTACCACAATGGTATAAGGCATGGCTCCGTTGTCTTCGAGGGTCTTGACGATGTTGGCTACGGTCGAGGCTTTTTGACCCACCGCAACATAGATACAATAAACCGGCTTGCCGGCTTCATAAAACTCTTTTTGGTTGATAATAGTATCAATCGCTATCGCGGTTTTACCAGTTTGACGGTCGCCAATAATCAACTCGCGCTGACCACGACCCACCGGAATCATGGAGTCAATGGCCTTGATACCCGTCTGCATCGGCTCGTGAACCGGCTGACGGAAAATCACGCCGGGAGCTTTGCGCTCAATCGGCATCTCAAAGGTCTCCCCTTGAAGAGGCCCCTTGCCATCGATGGGTTGACCCAAGGTATTCACTACGCGCCCCAACATTCCGTGACCAACTTTGATCGACGCAATC
>RFPG01000008.1 GCA_009926245.1 Sphingobacteriia bacterium
CCTGGCCAAGTACAAGGCCATGAAAGCCGAAAAAGATTAAACCGCCATTATGAGCCATCGTATTCGCATCAAACTCAAGTCCTACGATCACAACTTGGTCGATAAATCGGCGGAGAAGATCGTTAAGACCGTCAAAATGACGGGCGCCGTTGTGAGCGGTCCTATTCCTTTGCCGACCGAAAAGAAAATCTTTACCGTGCTCAAATCACCGCACGTGAACAAAAAAGCCCGTGAGCAGTTTCAACTCTGCTCCTACAAGCGGGTGATGGATATCCACAGTTCTTCGTCCAAGACCGTGGATGCTCTAATGAAGCTGGAATTGCCCAGCGGTGTGGACGTCGAAATCAAAGTCTAACGCTATGTCAGGTATAATTGGTAAAAAAATTGGAATGACCTCCGTCTTTGCGGCGGATGGTGCAATGATTCCTTGTACCGTTCTGGAGGCAGGACCCTGTGTTGTAACGCAGGTCCGCACCAAGGACAAGGATGGTTACGAAGCTGTTCAATTGGCTTTTGGTGATCGCAAGGAGAAATCCTCGACCCAACCGCTCATTGGTCACTTCAAGAAAGCCGGCACAGGCCCCAAGGCCAAGGTGACCGAATTCCGTGGTTTTGAAAAAGACCTTCAGTTGGGTGACCAGGTGGACGTGACCCTTTTCCAAGAGGGTGATACCGTTGACGTGATTGGTGAGACCAAGGGTAAAGGATTCCAAGGTGTCGTCAAGCGTCATGGCTTTGGCGGGGTTGGTGGCCAAACCCACGGTCAGCACAACCGCCTACGCGCTCCCGGTTCTTTGGGTGCCTCCTCGTTCCCCAGCCGCGTTTTTAAAGGCATGCGCATGGCCGGTCAAACCGGACAAGTTCGTCGTACCGCTCAGAATCTACAAATTGTTAAAGTTTATCCCGAACAAAATCTCCTCGTGGTCAAAGGCTCCGTTCCCGGTGCCAACGGCTCTTGGGTTTTGGTTCAGAAATAATTCATTCGCCTACGTCATGGAAACCGCCGTTTATTCCCGCTCAGGCCAAGCCACCGATCGCAAAGTGGTCCTGGATGATCAGGTTTTTTGTTCAGAGCCCAACGATCACGCCATTTACTTGGACGTCAAGTTGCACCTCGCCAATCGTCGTCAGGGTACCGCCAAGGCCAAGGAAAGGTCTGAAATGAGCGGGTCAACTCGCAAACTTTTTCGTCAAAAGGGAACCGGTGGCGCACGCCGCGGGGATATCAACAGCCCTTTGATGTACGGTGGCGCCCGTGTTTTTGGTCCCAAGCCTCGGGATTATTCCTTCAAACTCAACAAGAAGTTGCGTTTGCTTGCCCGTCGTTCGGCTCTATCCTACAAGGTGCAGGGCAATCAACTCTTTGTTGTGGAGGACTTTTCGATGGATACCCCCAAGACCAAGGAATTCATGACCCTCATCCGGAATTTCCAATTGGACGGACGTCGTGTCTTGTTGGTGACCGGCGAAAATCAACCGAATCTGGTTCTCTCCGGACGTAATATCCCCAACGCCCGGGTCATGATTGCCCAGGATTTGAATACCTACGATGTGATGAATGCGCACTGCCTTCTGGTTCAACAGAGCGCCGTGGCCAAAATTCAGGAAACCCTCCTCTAAGAACTAGTTATGGAAACCCTCAAAAAACCGGTGGTAACCGAAAAAATGACCCGTTTGACGGAGAAGCATCAACAATATGCTTTTCGTGTCGACAAGCGTGCCAACAAGATCCAAATCCGGACCGCCGTTGAGAGCATGTACGGTGTGACGGTTGAATCGGTGAATACCATGCGATATGCCGGGGATACCCGCAGTCGCAGTACCAAATCGGGCATCCTGCGCGGTCGCACCGATTCTTTCAAAAAAGCCATTGTTACCCTCAAAGCCGGGGACAGCATTGATTATTACGCCGGCCTCTAAACTATCGCTATGTCAGTCAAACGATTCAAACCGCTAACCCCGGGACTTCGCTTTAAGGTTGCCAATACCTTCGCGGAGTTGACCACGGACAAGCCAGAGAAGTCCTTGTTGGCTCCTCTCTCCAAGTCTGGGGGTCGAAACAGGGACGGCAAAATGACCATGCGCTATATGGGCGGTGGTCACAAGAAAATGTACCGCATGGTGGATTTCCGCCGTGACAAGTTGGACATTCCAGCAACGGTGAAGACCATTGAGTACGATCCCAATCGCTCCGCCTTTATCGCGCTTTTGTTTTATGCCGATGGTGAAAAGCGTTACATTTTGGCTCCCAAAGGACTGAAGGTGGGAAGCACCGTGATGTCCGGACCCAAAGCGACCCCGGATACGGGCAATTGCATGTACCTCTCCAGCATTCCATTGGGCTCTAGCATTCATAACATTGAATTGCGTCCCGGACGTGGTGGCCAAATGGTTCGTTCGGCCGGTGGTTCTGCCGTTCTTGCAGCCCGCGATGGCCAGTATGCCATTATCAAATTGCCTTCCGGTGAAACCCGCATGGTATTGCAGACCTGCATGGCTACCATGGGTGTTTTGTCCAACGAAGACCATTTCCTTGAAATCAGTGGTAAAGCCGGACGTTCGCGTTGGCTGGGCCGTCGCCCAAGGGTCCGCGGTGTTGCGATGAACCCTGTCGATCACCCCATGGGTGGTGGTGAAGGCCGTGCATCCGGTGGACACCCACGCTCACGCAACAGCATTCCTTCCAAAGGTTACAAAACCCGTCGTGGCAAGCGTCCATCGGATCGCTTGATTATCAAACGTCGTACTAACTAATTCCGTAACGCAACTTACATACATCGTTATGCCCCGTTCCCTCAAAAAAGGCCCCTTCATTGAATACACCCTCGAGCGCAAAATCGAGGCGATGAACAACGGCGCCAAAAAAACCGTGGTCAAGACCTGGTCTCGCCGTTCCATGGTGATTCCCGAATTTGTGGGTCACACCATCGCTGTTCACAACGGTAACAAGTTTATCCCCGTCTATGTGACCGAGAACATGGTTGGACACAAATTGGGTGAGTTTTCTCCAACCCGTACGTTCCGGGGTCACTCTGGTAATCGCAAATAATCGACGCTATGGAAGCCAAAGCTATACTTAGGGATTGCCCTACCTCCCCTCAAAAGATGCGTTTGCTGGCCGATATGATCCGCGGTCGCAAAGTTGATCAAGCGCAAGGTCTGCTGAAGTTCTCCAAAAAGGATGCTTCAGCCCGTCTCGAAAAGCTTTTGATGTCTGCTGTCGCCAACTGGGAACGCAAAAACGAGGACCTCAGTCTCGAATCGGCTGAACTTTATGTCAAGCAAATTTTTGTTGACGGTGGTCGGATGCTTAAGCGTCTTCGTCCTGCACCCCAGGGCCGTGGTCATCGTATTCTCAAAAGATCCAATCATATTACCATCGTGGTGGATGCCACGACCAACTCCGAAAACGCCTAATTAAATGGGACAAAAAACCAATCCAATCAGCTTGAGGCTGGGATATATCAAAGGCTGGGACTCCAACTGGTTTGGCGGTAAGAATTATGCCGACAAAATTCTCGAGGATGACAAAATCCGTCGCTACCTCAGTGCCCGTATCAACAACAGCGGTATTTCCAAGTTGGTGATTGAGCGCACCCTCAAGCGGATCATTATCACGATTCACACCAGCCGTCCCGGTATAGTTATCGGAAAAGGTGGTCAGGAAGTGGATCGCATCAAAGAAGAAATCAAGAAGCTGACCCAAAAGGAGATTCAGATCAACATTCACGAGATCAAGAAACCCGAATTGGAAGCGGCTTTGGTTGCTGAAGGCATTGCCCGTCAGCTCGAAGGACGTGTATCGTTTCGTCGTGCCATGAAGATGGCGTTGGCCTCCACCATGCGTCTCAACGCGGAGGGGATCAAGGTCATGGTATCGGGTCGTCTAGGTGGGGCCGAAATTGCCCGTACCGAACAATACAAGGAAGGCCGCATTCCATTGCACACCCTTCGTGCCGATATTGATTATGCGCTCAAAGAAGCCCAAACCGTTTACGGAAAAATTGGGGTAAAAGTTTGGATTTGTCGAGGCGAAGTCTTCGGTAAGCGTGACTTGTCTCCCAATGTGGGCGTCAGTGCCGGTGGTGGTCGTTCCGAACAAGGTGGTGGTCGTGGAGACCGTCCAGGTGGTGGTCGCGGTGATCGTCGCGGGCCCCGTGGAGAAGGACGTTCTGAGGGTCGTGGAGGAGATCGCCGCAACAGAAGCTAAAGGAAACAGTTATGTTACAACCAAAAAGAACCAAATTCCGCAAAACCCACAAGGGTCGAGTGCATGGGATGGCCACCCGCGGGGCCGAGCTGTCCTTCGGTAGCTTTGGACTCAAGTCCTTGGAGGCCAAATGGATTACCTCCAGACAAATTGAATCTGCTCGTATTGCGGTGACTCGCTTTATGAAAAGGGAAGGCCAGGTATGGATTCGTATTTTTCCAGACAAGCCGATCACCAAGAAGCCAGCCGAAGTACGTATGGGTAAGGGTAAAGGAGCCCCGGAATATTGGGTAGCCGTTGTTAAACCCGGAACCCTCATTTTTGAAGCCGAAGGCGTTCCGCTGGAAGTTGCTCGCGAGGCCTTGCGCTTGGCGGCTCAGAAGCTCCCGGTTTCGACCTCCTTCGTGGTTCGTCGCGATTATGTCACCGAAGCCAAAAGCGCCTAATCGTTTTTATCGTATCTGAAGCCCGTTCTATCATGAAGAATACCGACCTCACCGCTCTCTCTGTTAATGATCTGCAGGAGCGTATCCGTGAAGAAAAAGCCAATTTGCACAAAATGCGCTTTAACCACACGGTATCCCCCGTCGAAAATCCGACGCGCATTCGTCAGAGCCGCCGCGAAGTGGCCCGGATGATGACCGAACTCAACGCCCGTCAACGCTCGAACAACAACGCATAACCTACCATTCATGGAAGATTTGAATACGCCTACCGCGGCATCCGCTGCGCAGACATCGACGGCCGAACAGCCACGTCGCTTTCGCAAAGAGAAAGTTGGGGTGGTGGTTTCCAATAAAATGAACAAGTCCATCACGATTTCGGTGGAGAAGAAAGTTAAAGACAACATGTACCACAAGTTCATCAAGAGCTCGCGCAAATTCATGGCTCATGATGAAGAGAATACATGCAATGTTGGTGACCGTGTTCGGATTGTCGAAACCCGTCCTTTGAGCAAAAACAAGTGCTGGCGTCTCGTCGAAGTCATCGAACGCGCGAAGTAATCCCCCTCCAAACCCTACCCGAAAAGACTCTACCATGGTACAACAGGAAAGCCGCTTGGCCGTAGCCGATAACAGCGGCGCCAAAGAAGTTCTTTGCATCCGCGTTTTGGGCGGAACCGGCAAACGCTACGCCAGCGTTGGCGACAAAATCGTGGTTTCCATTAAATCCGCGATCCCAACCGGCAACGCCAAGAAGGGAACCGTTTCCAAGGCCGTCGTTGTCCGGACTGCCAAGGAAGTACGTCGTCGGGATGGCTCCTACATCCGTTTTGACGACAACGCGGTTGTTTTGTTGAATGCCCAGGATGAGCCCCGTGGAACCCGCATTTTTGGCCCGGTCGCCAGAGAATTGCGTGAAAAGCAGTTCATGAAAATTGTTTCATTGGCCCCCGAAGTCCTTTAAGAATTTTTGATGTTATGAAAAAGTCCAAGAATCACGAAACCCCTATTGCCAAACCCAAACTCCGCAAAGGAGATTTGGTTCAGGTAATTGCTGGTGACAGCCGCGGCAAACAAGGCCGTATCCTTCAAATGGTCCGTGAAACCAATCGCGCCATCGTAGAAGGTCTGAACCTGGTGAGCCGTCATACCAAACCCTCTGCGACATCACCCAATGGAGGTATTATCAAGAAAGAAGCACCCATTCATTTGTCCAACTTGCAATTGGTTGTGGCTGGAAAGCCAACACGCGTCGGACGCAAAACCAACGAGGCCGGTGAGCTGGTCCGTTTCGCAAAATCCAACCAGGAAATAATCCCGTCATGAGCTATCAGGTACGTCTAAAGGTCAAATACAACACGGAGGTCGTTTCGGCCCTCAAGGAGAAGTTTGGATACAAAAACGTGATGGAGGTTCCGCGCCTCACCAAGATTTGTATCAACCAAGGGGTCGGCGCAGCCGTCTCTGACAAGAAGTTAATCGACAATGCTTTGGGTGAAATCACCCAAATCACCGGTCAGAAGCCCATTGCCACTTTGTCACGGAAAGCGATCTCCAATTTTAAGCTCCGTGAAAAAATGCCCATTGGGGTCAAAGTAACCCTCCGCAACGAGCGGATGTATGAGTTTTTGGATCGTTTGGTGGCGGTGGCTTTGCCCCGTGTTCGGGATTTCAAAGGAATTCCTGCCAAAGGATTTGATGGCCGCGGTAATTATACCCTGGGTGTCACAGAGCAAATTATTTTCCCTGAGATCAACATTGACAAGGTCAACAAGATCAACGGTATGCACATCACTTTTGTCACAACGGCCCGTAACGACGAAGAAGCCAAGGCACTCCTGGCCGAACTGGGTCTTCCCTTCAAATCTTCAAAGAACTAAATCATGGCCAAAGAAGGTATCAAAGCCCGCGATAAGAAGCGCCTCAAAACCGTTGAGCGCTACGCTGCCAAGCGGAAAGCGCTTAAAGAAGCCGGTGATGTTTTGGGCTTGCAGAAACTGCCCCGCAACGCATCCCCCGTTCGCATTCACAACCGTTGCAGTATCTCCGGTCGCCCCCGGGGTTTTATGCGTCAGTTCGGTATCTCCAGGGTCTTGTTCCGCAAGATGGCTTCGAACGGCCTGATTCCGGGTGTCACCAAAGCCTCCTGGTAATCCTCCTCTTATTGAATTTACGACCCGATTTTTATGACTGATCCAATTGCCGATTACCTAACCCGCCTGCGCAATGCGCTCAAGGCCCGTCATCGTATTGTCGAAATCCCGGCCTCCAACACCAAAAAAGCCATTACACAGGTGCTTTTTGAGAAGGGCTACATTGCCAATTACAAGTTTGAGGACGAAGGACCCCAAGGTCACATCAAAATTGCCCTCAAATACATCCCAGGGACCGGTGAGCCCGTCATTCAAAAACTCACCCGCGTTAGCCGCCCAGGGCTTCGCCTCTACAAGGGGGTTGAAGATTTGCCCAGGGTGATCAACGGCCTGGGTATCGCCATTCTT
Source organism: Sphingobacteriia bacterium (assembly GCA_009926245.1). Classification (GTDB taxonomy): domain Bacteria; phylum Bacteroidota; class Bacteroidia; order UBA7662; family UBA7662; genus SYHX01. Next base: position 7,155 of record RFPG01000008.1, read on the forward strand.
TCCACCAACAAGGGTATCATGACCGACAAAGAAGCCAGAAGGTTGAATGTCGGAGGTGAGGTCCTTTGTTACGTTTCCTAATCCGGTCATCCTAAGAACCAACCATCGCATCATGTCACGAATAGGCAAGCTTCCGCTCTCCATTCCCTCCGGAGTTCAAGTCCTGATGGACAAAAATCTCGTTACGGTCAAGGGCCCCAAAGGTGAACTATCCCGTTTGGTCGATCCGGATATCCGTCTCGAGATGACCGACGGTGTGATCACCGTGAGCCGTCCAACCGATAGCAAGCGTCATCGTGCGCTTCACGGTCTTTACAGGGCGCTGTTGGCCAACATGGTCCACGGGGTTTCCGAGGGGTATACCCTTCAACAAGAATTAGTGGGCGTCGGTTACCGTGCCAACGCCAACGGTCAATTGCTTGAGCTAGCATTGGGTTATTCGCACGAAATTGTGATGCAAATCCCCAAAGAAGTCAAGTTGGTGACCGAAACCCAAAAGGGTAAGAATCCCATTGTCACCCTCAGCAGTCATGACAAAGAGTTGTTGGGTCAGGTGGCTGCCAAAATCCGTTCACTTCGTGCACCAGAGCCTTACAAAGGCAAGGGTATTCGTTTTGTGAATGAAATCATCCGCAAAAAAGCCGGTAAATCGGCCTCCAAGAAATAATCGCTAAACCAAAATCCCAAAAACATCCCATGGCCTACGACCGTACCGAACGTCGCTCCCGCATACACAGGGGGATACGCAAGAAAATCACCGGTTCCGGTGAGCGTCCCCGTTTATCGGTGTTTCGTTCCAATACCGAAATCTACGCCCAGATTATTGATGATATCCAAGGCCGTACCCTGTGTGCTGCCTCCACCCGCGAGAAGTCCCTCAAGGGAATGAATGTCAAGCGGATTGAACAATCCACAGCGGTTGGTAAGCTTTTGGCCGAAAAAGCATTGGCAGCCGGTGTGACCAAGGTTGTGTTTGACCGGGGTGGCTATTTGTACCACGGTCGGGTGAAGGCTTTGGCCGAAGGTGCACGAGAAGGTGGTCTCCAATTTTAAACTGAAATATTGTTATGTCAACTACAGATATTCGCAGGGTTAAGGCCAGCGAGATAGAACTCAAGGATCGTTTGGTGAGTGTTCAGCGCGTTGCCAAAGTGACCAAAGGCGGACGGACCTTTTCGTTTTCGGCCATTGTGGTCGTTGGGGACGAACAAGGAATCGTGGGCTACGGTTTGGGCAAAGCCAAGGAAGTATCGGAGGCAATTGCCAAGGGTATTGACGATGCCAAAAAGTCTTTGATCAAGGTTCCTGTCTTCAAGGGGACCATCCCTCACGAAGCCGAAGGGAAATTCGGTGGTGGCTTGGTATTCATCAAGCCGGCCACCCACGGTACCGGTGTTATTGCAGGTGGTGCGATGCGTGCCGTTTTGGAGAGCGCCGGGATTACCGACGTTTTGGCCAAATCCAAAGGTTCGTCCAACCCGCACAACGTGGTCAAAGCAACGATGGCGGCCCTCGGCGCTTTGAGGGATCCCCACACCGTTTCCCAGCATCGTTCGGTTTCGGTTTCCAAAGTATTCAACGGTTAATTGTTATGGCAACTTATCAAATCACCCAAGTCAAGAGTGCCATTGGCCGTACGGAGCGCCAAAAGCGCACCTTGGTGGCCCTGGGCCTCAAAAAGAACCAAAGCACCGTCCGCCAAGAGGGCACCCCTCAGGTATTGGGCATGCTCGAAAAAGTTAAACATCTGGTAAAAATCGAGGAGATCTAATCATGGATTTAAGCAAAATATCCCCTGCCGAGGGCAGTGTACACCGGACCAAGCGCATTGGCCGCGGTGAAGGTTCTGGCCGTGGTGGCACATCCACCAAGGGGCACAAAGGAGCGCAGGCTCGTACCGGTTATTCTTCCAAACCCGGATTTGAAGGCGGTCAGATGCCTCTCAAATTGCGTGTTCCCAAATTTGGTTTCAAGAGCCGTAACCGTGTTGAATACATTGCGGTGAACCTGGATCAGTTGCAGAACCTGCACGAAGCCCACGGTGCCTCTGAGATGAATCCGGCCTTTTTTGCGGAGCATGGTTTTGGTGCCTCCAGAGGGAGCCGTATCAAAATTTTGGGTCGTGGTGAATTAACCGGCGCCATCAAGGTGCAGGCTCATGCCTTCAGCGCAACCGCCAAGGCCCGTATTGAGGCAGCCGGTGGTTCCGTCACGGCCGTCCAAACCAATTCCAACTAAGCCCACACCCATGAACAAGTTCATCGAAACCCTGCGGAACATCTTCCGGATTGAGGAGTTGAAGGATCGGATTGTTCTGACCTTTGCCCTCCTTCTGGTTTACCGTTTGGGTTCTTATGTGGTCCTTCCGGGTATTGACCCGGTGGTCCTCGAGCGTTTGAACCCAACGGGTGGTTCGGCTGGTTTGACCGGTTTGATTGACCTCTTTGCGGGTGGTGCCTTTTCGCGTGCCTCCATTTTTGCTTTGGGCATCATGCCTTATATCTCGGCCTCCATCGTCGTCCAATTAATGGGCATGGTCATCCCTTCATTCCAAAAAATGATGAAGGAAGGCGAAAGTGGTCGCAACAAAATCAATCAAATCACCCGATACCTGACCATCGCGGTCACGGCTGCTCAAGCCATGGGCTTCTTGATCAACCTCAAATCCCAGTCTTTGGAAGCCATCATCCTACGCTCCGGGGATACCCTTGATTTCTCCTTCGTTTTGTCAACGGTTGTTGTTTTGACCGCGGGGACCATGTTTGTGATGTGGCTCGGCGAAAAAATCACCGACAAGGGTTTGGGCAATGGAACATCGCTCATCATTATGGTGGGGATCATTGCTCAATTGCCGGATGCCCTGATTGCGGAGTTTCAGTTCCGTTCAGGTGCAGGTGGTGGAGGCTTGATTCCTTTCTTGGTAGAAATCGCCATGTTGGCTGTTGTGGTCGGCCTAACCATTCTTTTGGTTCAAGGGACTCGCAAAATTCCCCTGCAAGTCGCCAAGCGCGTGGTGGGGAACCGGGTGTACGGCGGTCAGCGCCAACACATTCCTATTAAAGTGAATGCGGCTGGTGTTATGCCCATCATTTTCGCCCAGGCCATTATGTTTTTGCCCGCCACCATTGCGCAGTTCTTTCCAGAATCCGACTTGAGTGCCGGAGTGATGGCAGCCTTCGTGGACTATACGGGTGTTACCTATAATGTTGTACTGGCTCTTCTCATTGTGGTCTTTACCTATTTCTATACCTCGCTTTCGGTGAATGCCAACCAAATGGCCGAGGACCTCAAGAGGAACGGCGCGTTCATTCCCGGGGTTAAGCCCGGTCGCAGCACCGCTGATTACATTGACGATGTCTTGGCTCGTATTACGCTACCCGGGTCCTTGTTTCTTGCCGGTGTTGCCATTCTGCCAGCCGTCGCGATTATCCTGGGGGTTAACTCTCAGTTCGCCCAGTTTTATGGTGGAACTTCCTTGTTGATTTTGGTGGGGGTTATTTTGGATAGCCTGGCCCAAATCGAAACCCATCTGCTGAACCGTCACTACGATGGACTTATGAAATCGGGTCGTATCAAGGGACGCTCCAACAATATCATGGAGGGCCCCCGAGCCTAATTTTTATGGCCAAGCAGACCTCCATCAAGCAAGACGGCACCATTCTGGAAGCCTTGTCCAATGCCATGTTCCGTGTGGAATTGGAGAACGGTTCAAAAAAAGGAGCATAGAGTGCAAAGTGGTTCGCCGCAAAGGCAAGCTCTATGTCATCAACAAGAAGAACCCAAAGTTTAAACAAAGACAAGGATAATTATGGCAAGGATAGCTGGCATTGACCTGCCCCGTAACAAAAGAGGTGAAATCGGGCTCACCTACATCTTTGGGATTGGACGATCCTCCTCCCGCAAAATTCTGGCCAACGCCGGGGTTGACATGAACACCAAAGTGGGTGAATGGGACGACGAACAGCTGAACGCGATTCGTAAGCTCATCACCGACGAGTTCAGAGTGGAGGGCGAGCTTCGTTCCGAGGTTCAACTTAACATTAAGCGTTTGATGGACATCGGTTGTTATCGTGGTCAGCGGCATCGTAAGGGTCTTCCCCTGCGCGGTCAGCGTACCAAGAACAATTCGCGTACCCGCAAAGGCAAGCGCAAGACCGTGGCGAACAAGAAAAAGGTCACCAAGTAATACCCAACCAACTCAGAATCATTCATGGCAAAATCAACCAAAGTCGTCAAAAAGCGTGTGGTCCGTGTGGATGCCACCGGTCAGGTGCATGTTCACTCCACGTTTAATAACATCATTGTTTCGGTAACCAATGCCGAGGGTCAGGTTATTTCCTGGGCTTCTGCTGGCAAAGCCGGTTTCAAGGGTTCCAAGAAAAACACACCGTATGCAGCCCAGGTGGCCGCTTCGGATTGTGCCAAGGTGGCCTACGATTTAGGAATGCGTCGCGCCGAAGTTTTTGTGAAAGGTCCGGGCGCTGGTCGCGAATCAGCGATTCGTGCTGTTTCCACCGTGGGCATCGAGGTTACCGCCATCAATGATGTAACGCCCATGCCTCACAACGGTTGCCGTCCCGCCAAACGCCGTCGCGTTTAATTTCCTTACCCGTTTTATCCCTTTTCTAACCATACGACATACCCATGGCCAGATATACAGGTCCCAAAACCAAAGTTGCCCGCCGATTTAAGGAGCCCATTTTTGGGCCGGACAAAGGATTGCAAAAGAAGCAGTACGGTCCCGGTCAGCACGGTCCATCCAAACGTTCTCCCAAAAAATCGGAATACTCGGTTCAGTTGGGCGAAAAACAAAAAATGAAATATACCTACGGGGTGTTGGAGCGTCAGTTTGCTCTGACCTTCGCCAAGGCCAACCGCAAAAAAGGCAGCACCGGCGAAAACCTCATCAAGTTTCTCGAGGCCCGTCTTGATAACACGGTATTTCGTCTGGGTATTGCCCCAACCCGGGAAGCGGGTCGTCAATTGGTTTCTCACAGGCACATCGTGGTGAACGGTAAGGTGGTGAATATTCCTTCGTACCAATTGAATCCTGGCGACATCGTCGGTGTTCGTGAAAAGTCCAAAAACCTTGAGACGATCGTTGACGCGGTAGGTTCCAAAATGGTTTCCAAGTTTAATTGGTTGGAGTGGAATCGCGAGAAGCTTGAGGGTCGTTTCATAGATTTCCCGGAGCGCGATCAGATTCCTGAGAATTTTAAGGAGCAACTTATTGTCGAATTGTACTCCAAGTAATCTCAGCTGTTCTCCCCTTTATTTTTTTTAAAAAATCCCTATGTCCGTAATCGTTTTTCAAAAACCTGAGAAGGTTATCATGCACAAGGCCAGCGAGTTTCAGGGGTCTTTTGAGTTCAAACCTTTGGAGCCTGGGTACGGGGTCACCATTGGCAATGCCTTGCGCCGTATCCTCTTGTCTTCGTTGCAGGGTTATGCTATTTCATCCATTCGTGTTCCTGGTGTGGATCACGAATTCTCCACCATCAAGGGCGTTGTGGAAGATGTGATCGAATTGATTCTGAATCTCAAGCAGGTTCGCTTGAAACCCAAAGGCGAAGGAGTCGATGGTGAAAAACTCATTGTGATCCTCAAGGGTAAAAATGTTTTTACCGCCGGTGATATCGAACAATTTTCCAGCAACTTCAAAGTCCTCAACCCCGATTTGGTGCTTTGCACCATGGATGGCAAAATGACCTTGGAATTGGAATTAACCATCCGTAAGGGTCGTGGCTACGTCGCCGCCGAAGACAACAAAACCGAGGATGCCCCCTTGGGTGTTATTCCGGTGGATTCGGTTTTCACCCCCATCAAAAATGTTAGTTACCAGATCGAGAATACCCGTGTCGAACAAAAAACCGACTATGAAAAATTGCTTCTGGATGTGGTGACGGATGGTTCCATCCATCCGGAGGATGCTTTGAAGGAAGCGGCTCGGATTCTGATTCAACATTTCGCCTTGTTTTCGGATGAGACGATGGCCTTGGAGCTGGCTTCTTCCGATCCAGCCATGGAAATTGACGAGGATTTCTTGGCCAAGCGCAAATTGCTGAAGTCCAATTTGGGCGATATGAATCTTTCAGTCCGAGCTTTCAATTGCCTCAAGGCGGCTGAAATCCGCACCTTGGCCGATTTGGTCAAATTTGATATTGCCGATCTGTTGAAATTCCGCAATTTCGGCAAAAAATCACTCACCGAATTGGAGGATTTGGTTCGCGAGAAGGGCCTCACGTTCGGCATGGACATTCACAAATACAAACTCGACGAAGACTAAGCCCGGATTCTTAAAGAAGTTCCGCTAAAGACAACGATATGCGCCACGGAAATACCATTAACCACCTCAGTCGGACCTACGGACATCGCAAGGCGATGCTCCGCAACATGGCCGTCTCTCTCATTATGAACAAACGCATCAATACGACCTTGGCAAAGGCCAAGGAGTTGCGGAAGTTTGTGGAACCTGTTTTGACCCGTTCCAAATCGGATACCATGCACAATCGTCGGATGATTTTTGCCGATTTGCAGGATAAAGAAGCCGTCAAGGAATTGTTTGCAACGGTTGCAGAAAAAATCGCCACACGGCCTGGAGGCTACACACGCATTATCAAAACGGGTTTTCGTTTGGGTGATGCAGCCGAAATGTGCATGATGGAACTGGTTGACTTCAATGAATTGTTGTTGGCTGATTCTGCGTCTCGCAAAGCCAAAACCACCCGTCGTAGCCGTTCCTCCAAGAAGGGCACTGCAGCCCCTGCGGCTGCTGTTGCATCGGTTGCGGAAGCAGCGGCCCCTACCATGGTGGCGGAGGCTCCCGCTGTTATCGCGGAGGAAACCCCGGAAGCCATGGTGGAGGAGACCCCTGCGGTTGTGGAGGAGACCCCTGCGGTTGTGGAGGAGACTCCTGCGGTTGTGGAGGATACCCCTGCGGTTATGGAGGATACCCCCGCCGCTGAAGACAGTGCCCCTCAGGACGAAAGCTCCGAACAAGAAGAACCCAAAGCCTAAATTTAGAAACCCCGCCTCGGCGGGGTTTTCTTTTGAAAGGGGCTGTGGCTTTGGGTTGGAGGGGCCTATTTTTGTCATTGAAACATCCCCGATTTCTTATCTTAAAAAACCGTAGCTATGTCAATACCTGGTTCTCTGCACCTCCAAGATGGACGCGTTTTTGAAGGTTGGATCGTAGGTCATGATGGAGGCATCTGTG
>RFPG01000071.1 GCA_009926245.1 Sphingobacteriia bacterium
ACCAAAAACATGGAGAACCTAAGACTAGCTAAGGGTTGATTTTTGAACATAAAGAAGTTTTGAAGAATGGATGGAGGGGGTTGGGGAATGGGTTGAATTGGGTGTGAAAGGTAGGCAACAACCGCCAATTGAAAAGGGGGTTAATCGCTTATCAACAGGTCCTTGTTGAAAAAAACAAGGCGGCCACGCAGGTCCTTAATTCAAAACCCCAAAACGGCCGTTTTGGTAATCCTCAAAGGCCTCTTGAATTTGAGCCTTGGTATTCATCACAAAGGGGCCGTAGGCCGCAATAGGTTCGTTAAGCGGTTGACCCAACATCCAAAGGACCTTGGCACCTGCATGGGCCTCCAATCGAACGAGGGTCTCGCCCCCGTTCGGGTTGCGATGGTACACCACCAAATGACCTTGGTCCACGCCCTCCAATTCCCCTCCTAAAACCCCTTCAACCACCAGGGCCAGAACCGTGACCCCCTCAGGAACCACCAGCTCGAAGACACCGGGGCCCTCTTGGTTTTGGATCCAATGAAAAAGCCACAATGGACTGCAAACCGTGGCCGGACCTACAGCCGATTTTGGAAAGGTCGATTCTGAAAATTCCTCCTGACTGGGCAGGCAAAACCAGGTTCCCTCTGCATTCTGTCCCAGCATCCCCGCCACCAATTCCAGGTGACCCCCCGCCATCGTCAAATGTTGAATTTGATCTCGATGAATGGAACCATAGGATGGAGGGTCCATTTTGCGCTGCGCCGGTAGATTCACCCACAATTGCGCCATATGGAAAACCCCACCCGATGCGGTAAAGGCTTCGGATTGGTACTCTTTGTGCAAAACCCCGGAGGCGGCATGCATCCATTGGACCTCGCCGGGGCCCACGATCCCATGATTCCCGGCGCTATCGGCATGCGCTACTTCGCCGCTGTAGACCAAGGTCACGGTTTCAAAACCCCGGTGAGGGTGCACATCCACCCCTTTGGGTTGATTGGAGGGCTCGATCCGCCAAGGAGGGTTGTAATCCAGCATCAAAAAAGGATCCGTGCGCTGCATAGGCAGTTGCTGGCCCGGGAATAGATGGTAGACCGAGAAGCCATCCCCTACCATGGATTTGGGACCGGGCTTCAAAACCCCTTCGGGTTGCAACAAAGGGCGTTCCATAGCGAAAAATAAAGAAATAAAGGGAAATAGCTACCGTGGCGGGAACCGTTGCGGAATCCTCGTTCCGCTTCTTTGGTGATTCCGCTGGGATTCGAACCCAGGACCCATACATTAAAAGTGTATTGCTCTACCAGCTGAGCTACGGAATCGTTGGGGAGGCGTCCAGACCCGCTGTGGGCCCCTCGCCCCTCCCGCATGGAGGCGCAAATATACCCGCCCAAGTCCAAAAAAAACCTACCGAACGACGTGAATCAAGCCTTTTCGAAAATAATCGGCGCCGTTTTTCCCAATTCCATCCGCGGTATAGACATAGGTCCCCGGCATCACCGCCTTTCCACCCTGGGTTCCATCCCATAGCACGTCCACATTGGTTGTTTCAAAGATTTTTTGACCCCATCGATCGTAGACTCGAAAATCAAGGGTCCGAAGGTTCCGGGTAAAGGAGCGAAACAAGGCATTCACCCCCTCTGTTTCGGGCAGAAAAGCATTGGGGAAATCCATCACCACCGTATCCACCACCAACACAAAGGGAATGCTATCCCTGCATCCGGAACGAGTCGAAAAGGCCAGCATGTACCCGTAAAAAGTTCCCGTATCGGTGTAAGAATGGACCGGATTAAAGGAAGAACTGCTGTTGCCATCTCCAAAAAACCAATAAACCGAATCAATGTTAGCGGAAAACTGATTGGTAAAATACACGGCCTGTGGAGCATAGGCGGTATCCGGTGGGCTGATTGAAATCGCCGCAGAGACCGGGTCTTCGTAATAATAAAGCGTATCGGGAAGGCTACGGCAACCGTTGGCATCCCGGGCGATGACCCAAACAAATCCACTTCCTCCTGCATTCAGGTTGTAGGTGCTGCCCGTACTGCCGTCGGACCATTCGTAGGTGAGACCCCCCGTAGGCACCAAGGTTCGGTTGATTTGCTGACAAAAGAAGAGGTCCGGGCCTAGGCTGACCGTGGCGGTAATTTCCGGTAAGAGATACACCGAATCCAAATGAAAACAGGTGTCATCGTAGGCGCGGCAATAAACCCAGCGAGGCTGAAGAAGGCTAAAATTCTGGACGGTTTGGTTTTGATTCGTGATTTCGACATCACTTAACCATCGATAGGATCGAAAACCAGCCAAAGGCTGCAAGGCCTGGCTACGGTCCCAACACCAGCGCAATGTATCGTTCCCAAAGACCTCCTTGGGGGCCATGGTCCTGGCCCTCAGGCTGTCACGAAGGACGCATCCGGAAGCCGATATAACATCAAAATAAAACCACCGGGTTCCGGTCACAACAGCCCTGCGGCGAAACAAGCCAGGTGCTCCCGGTAACAAAAACGGATCGGCCACCCAGGTAATGGAAAGAACACCCCCTGAGGCATCCAGCGAATCCACCCGCAACCAAACCGTATCGCCAGGGCAGGAGGTCGGTGGTGGATATTTGGTGATAACAGGCGGAGGTGTGACTACCACCGTTTTGAAGGTGGTATCAAATTGTTGACAACCCTCGACCACCAAACGAACGCGGTAGGTACCCGGTGTTGTAAACGTGTATTGGGTGGACGAAGTCTGCGCGCTATGAACCGGAGGTTGACCAACGGTTCCAATGGTCCACCAAACCGAAGATCCAGTGGTACCCGTATTTTCAAAACGAATCGGAGAACCCACACAAACATTGGTATCCGATGGGGTCATGCGGATGCCCGCTCTGGGTCGCACCAGCTCCAAATCCAATTTGAATATCAATGCATTGCAATTGGTGGATTGGTTGAAGGGATACACCGCAGAGGACGTCACGGGAAAATCCGAATTGCCTCGACATCCCGCACAAACGGCGTGATAAACAATGCCTTCGGGCGAAAAACGACTGGTCCCACCGTCCACATGTTCCTCCGAGATTGACCCGCCCAAATAAGTAGCGTAAACCAAGGTATCGGCATCCGGCGCCAGGACCAGCAGGTACATATCGCTACCGGTGGTTCCAGGCTGCAAAGCATTGGCCGTGATGGGCAAACCCCGCATCGTTTGAATGTTGGAATTAAAGGTGGAATTCAAATCCCCTCCCCATCCACTCAAGTAAATTTTGCCACAACGATCTACCAAAAAGGCCGTCAGAGACAAGGCCGGCCCGGCCGATTGGGGGACCCCGTTCAAGAAAGGCAAGCCAACCGGCGCGGACCAATAAAGACTGTCCAAAAAGGGGCTGTACTTCTGTATATAATGTTTAGCACCTGCCTGAAACCAGCGGGTTCCACTTTGATTAATGTTCCCCATACTTGGTCCCGCAATAGGACAGCGAAACCAATTGAGGTTGGCTAAAAGGCGGATTACCGGTCCGCATCATCATCACATACCCGTCCGCTTGGCCGTTGTGGCTCAGGTCATAACCCCTGGCATGGTTCGGGAAAAAAGTCGTCTGGCTAAAGGTCGCACCGGCCACAAAGACCGTATCGCCGCCACCGGGCTTGATAGCATAGGTGGCGTCCATGCTCCCACCCCCCAGATAGGACGAAAACAACAATTGATTGAGATTCGGCGATAGCCGAGCCACCACCCCGTCCATGGATCCTCCAAAGGTGGCCTGCAAGGTACCGGTCGCTGATGTAACGGGGAAATTGGCCGACTGGGTATTGGATACCAGCAAAACATCGCCGTTCGGAGCCACGACGACTTCGCCTCTGCTATCATCTCCGTAATTAAATTGAAGAGAGGAAGTGGTATAAGGGGTGCCCACCGAATTGGTTCCTTCAGCCCCCGATCCTCCCAAGTAGGTAGAAGCCAACAAAGAACCCGTAGATGAAAGTCGTGTTACAAACAAATCATACGATCCACTAAGAGCTGGCTGATAAGCCCCGGCTGTTATGGGAAAGTTAGCCGAATTGGTCCGACCAAAGACCAACAAGGACTGGGCATTTTCATCAAAAATCAAAGACGATGGACGCTCTTGGCCCAACCCGCCCAGGTAAGTACTGAAAAGGACCTGACCGCCGTTCGGTGAATATTTGGTCAACGTCACATCGTAATAAAAATTGGGGTTTCCGGAGGGCTGATTCTGACCGGGAGCAAAGCCAAAAGCCCCCAGAGTCGTGGGATAACCAGGACCAAAGGCAATACCGCCCAGGTACATGTTGCCCGCATTGTCGTAGGTTGCGGTAAAGCCCCAATTATCCACGCCCGATCCACTGTAGGTGGCGCCGATCATCCGCGGGTCCAAGACCAAAACCTCATCGGCTGCATACGGACCCGTGCGGTACACCCAATGGCCTTTTTTTTGCACCCAAGCGGAGGCCACGGGCACCTTGGTGATTCCATCCGACTTCAAGGTCCACGAAACCGGGGCTTCTTCGATATAATCCCCGATCTCGGCCGTGTAGACCAAGCGACCCGAAGCATCCAGGCTTTGCGGCACACCGCGGACCTGCATGCGGATCTGCTCCGGATCTGCTCCCGGCTTTACATGAAACTCGTACTTGAATTCCCCATCCATGCGCAGGACCCAATCAATGCCCGGATAAAAATTCGGAAAACGCATTTCCCGAACCGGATACAGGTTCTGGGCCCATTTTTGGGGTTGTGAACCTTGGAGGTAATGGACCGGATAGGTCAGGCTGTCCGCGCTTTGCATGGTCGAACGCTGAGCGCGTGCACCGGAAAAGCGCTGCTCCCAGGCATGGCCCCGCAAATGGCGGGATGGGTCCACGCCGTGCAATCCTTTTTCGGTATGACCCCCGTGGCAACCATCGTTTTGGTAGGCCACCCAACGCAAACCATCCGCCTGCACAAAGAGGCGCAGACCCGGCAGATCGGCATGGGCAAGGACCTCATCGGGCCATTGGCCCCGGTTGGGGATCAGCCCACTTGCTGCAGGGCCCGGGAATCCTTGGCGGTTCCCCGACCCGTGGGCTGCGTGCGTCCAGGGAAGGCCCAAGAGGCCGACCAGCCAACAAAACACCCACCCCAAAGAGCGGGCATTGGCGAGAGCCGGCGTGATTTTCATAACATAAGGATTGTAAGGGCCAAAATTAAAGCGAAGGACATACCTCAAGAACGAGGGATTTGCCCAAAGCTTGCAACCAAACCTGACGATGTTCTTCTGGGATCAAGAGCACGACCCTTTTTAAGCGGTCTTGGCGAACGGTCTTGGCAAGGGCTTGCATTTGAAGGTTTACGGCGAAGGTGGCCTGCCCGGGTCGGTATTGAAGGATATGGGCCCAGCGGATCGAATCCACGGGCAGCCAATCAATCCATTTGGGACCTTCGCTTAACGCAGCGGGGGCCAGGCTCACCAGCAGTGACCCGGCCGAATCGGTGAGGGAACGCAGGGCAGGTGACAGCAAACAGGCACTTTGACCTGCTTGCCCGATGGTAACACCCTCCTTCAGGAACTCTGCCGGGGTGATGACCTGAACGCAGGCCAGTCGACGGGATTGTTCGTATTGCTCCGCCCAATAAACCACCACCCCACCCAGCAGGATGCTCAGGCCAGCAATCAGGATTTGAAGCGATTTGCGCACCCTCAAAAGTACCGCAAGAAAGTCCGCCGTGTTCAAAAAAACCCTTAAAAACCGCTTAAAAGAACCCTGAGGAAGGTCCAAAAAAGCGTATTTTTGCACCGCTTAAAAACGAAGTATGAGGGAAATTGCATTTAGAGAGGCCCTAAGGGAGGCCCTACGAGAAGAAATGCTGCGGGATGACCGCGTATTTCTCATGGGCGAAGAAGTGGCGGAATACAACGGAGCCTACAAAGTGAGTCAAGGATTGTTGGATGAATTTGGAGCCAAAAGAGTCATTGACACCCCCATTGCGGAGCTTGGATTTGCCGGCATTGGGGTCGGGGCCGCCATGAACGGCCTGCGCCCGGTCATTGAATTCATGACCTTTAATTTTTCGCTGGTAGCCATTGACCAAATCGTCAATTCCGCGGCCAAAATGTTGAATATGTCGGGGGGGCAGGTTTCGGTCCCCATCGTTTTTAGAGGACCATCGGGCTCGGCTGGCTCCTTGGCCGCTCAACATTCCCAGGTTTTCGAAAGCTGGTATGCCAATGTTCCAGGTCTCAAAGTCGTTTCGCCAAGCAACCCAGCGGATGCCAAGGGTCTCCTCAAGTCCGCCATCCGGGACGAGGATCCGGTCATTTTCATGGAATCCGAGCAGATGTACGGCGACAAGGGCTTGGTTCCAGACGGCGAATACCTCATCCCGATTGGTCTAGCGGATATCAAGCGCAGTGGATCGGATGTCACCTTGGTTTCTTACAACAAAATGATGAAAGTCGTCCTAGCCGCCGCCGAAGCGTTGGAAGCCGAGGGCATCAGCGCCGAAGTCATTGACCTGCGAAGCATCCGCCCATTGGACCATGCGACCCTGCTCCAAAGCGTCCGCAAAACCCACCGCATGGTGGTGGTCGACGAAAGTTGGCCATTTGCCTCGATTTCTTCGGAGATTGCCTATCGTATTCAGAAAGACGCCTTTGACGAACTGGACGCCCCGGTGGTTCGGGTGAACGGGGCCGATGTGCCGATGTCGTATTCCATGCCCTTGGTTGCGGCCTACCTGCCGTCGGTTGAAAAAGTCGTCCGTGCCGTCAAAGAGGTCATGTACCTCCGCAAATAAGGGATTTCTTTCAACCTAAGTGCCTGGTCTAGCCTTATTTTTAGGCGAAACCAGGTCCCGAAACCCGGCTTTTTGATTCCTCCT
>RFPG01000072.1 GCA_009926245.1 Sphingobacteriia bacterium
TGTCGGACGGCACCGTCCCCCATAAAACAAACATTGACATTGGTATTGCCCAAGTATTTGTCTGCAAAGGCCAGGCCGGCACCCAAGGGGATTTGACCTCCTACAATGCCGTGGCCCCCGTAAAAGCGGTGCTCCTTGCTAAAAAGGTGCATGGAGCCGCCTTTGCCCTTCGAGCAACCGGTGGCCTTCCCGTACAGTTCGGCCATCACGGATCCTGGACTCAAACCACAGATCAGGGCATGACCGTGGTCCCGGTAGGCGGTGATCACCGAATCCTGAGGCGTAATGGCCGAATAGGTACCCGCTACAACGGCTTCCTGGCCGATGTAGAGGTGGCAAAAACCTTTGATTTTTTGTTGTCCATACAACTGAGCGCATTTTTCTTCGAAACGCCTCATCAAAAGCATATCGTGAAGCCATTTTTGGGCCTGCGCCGGGGATAATTTTGGGTCTGCCATCGAATTTTCCAAAAGAGGCGCTAATATACGCCTCACGACCCCGCCTTAAGTCTCCACCATGTTTTTGAACCGCTTGCAATTGGTTGATTACCGTCTTGAATCGGCCTGCAGCCTGGATTTGGGCGCATCGTGGGTGGCCTTTACCGGGCCCAATGGCACCGGCAAAACCAATTTGTTGGATGCCGTTCATTTTCTATGCCTGGGTCGAAGCTATTTTACCCGTCAGGATAGCCAGCTGGTTCGCTTTGGCAGCCGAGGATTTCGGTTGGAAGGTCGTTTTGGCCCGCTTCCATCCCTGGATTTACCGAATGCTTCGGTAAGCGGACTGGATGAGAACCGGGTGACGGTGGTTTATAAAACAGGGGTTGGCAAGGAAATGGCCGTGAACCAGGTGGTGTATCCCCGGCTGAGCGAGCATCTGGGTCGTATGCCCGTTGTGATGATTGCTCCTGGTGATACGATTTTGCTGGAAGGAACGGGCGCCGAGCGCAGGCGGTTTACCGATATGTTGTTGGCCCAGACCAAACCCGACTACGTGCAGGCTTTGCTCAAAAGGGATCATCTGCTGGGTCAACGCAACGCCTTGCTCAAAGCGGCTCGGCAAGGGCCTGCCCCGGATGCTGCGCTGATGGAATGTTACGATGTAGAATTGATCCAATGCCATCAAACCATTGCCGAGGTCCGCGCCTGCTGGGTCCATGGCTTTGCGCCTTTGATGCAGGGCCTTTACCGACGAATTGCCGGTGATGCCGAACAAGCCACGATGAACTACCAGCCCGATCAGCCCGCGTATGCTGAAACCGTTCAAAGACCAAGCCTTCAGCGCGAAATCGAAGCCGGTCACACGCTATGGGGTACCCAGCGGGATGATTTGGAATTTGAATTGGGGGGAAAGTCGCTCCGTAGGTATGCATCGCAAGGGCAACGGAAGTCGTACCTGCTGGCGCTCAAGCTGGCCCAATGCGCCTATTTTTTGGACGAAGGCAAATCCCACGCCACGCTTTTGCTGGATGATTTTTTCGAAAAATTGGATGCCGCGCGTTTGCAGGGCTTGGTTCAGGCGATCCAGGAATTATCCAAGCGAGGTGTTCAGGTATTTTTGAGCGATACAGGCAAAGAAAGGGTGCGAGATTTGATGGATCAATGTCAACAACCCTGCCTCTTTGTGGATACCCCCCTACCGAATTCAACCCCCTAACAACGCCCGATCGATGATGAAGTCTTTGAACACCCGTCTTGCTTTCACGTTCGCAACCCTGGCCTGGATGGGCTTGGCCTGCCTGGTTTTGGGCCTGGGGGCTTGCCAACCGAAGGGGCCCAACGATTCGGCTGAATCGGCCCGCCAAGATTCGCTCGCTCTGCGCTCGCTCTTGCGTTCCGGCATAGATTCCCTCGAAAAGGTCCTGTCCGCCGATTCCCTGGGAATTTCTCCGCAAACGGCTCCCTTGGATAGCTTGGCGTCCACTTGTCTTCGTTTCGCTTCGGTCTTTCCACTGGATCCCTATGCGCCGGTTGCGCTCTGGAAAGCAGCGCAGGTTTTGCGTAGCCTGGGCGATGTTGAAGGCGCGGTCCAATGCGGAAAAGCCTTGGTGGATGCCTATCCGGCTCATCCGTTGGCCCCGGTCGCTTTGTATTTCAACGCCGTGGTCCTCAACGAAGACGGTGGGGTCCAAGAAGCGGCCGCCTTTTATTTGGACCGGCTATGCACCGAATACCCAGGGGATAGTCTTGCGAAGGATGCAGTTTTGTACCGGGAAACCTTGGGAATGAAACAGGAAGACTGGAACAAGCGTCTGCGAAAATAGAAAAAACAGAAATTGGGTCAACGATTCTGAAGTCGGTGCATCAGTGCGTTGGGGCTGAGGGGTTCGCTAAAGACACCCCGGTCGGCCACGACGATTTGCCCGGTTTCTTCGGAAACCAAAACGACCAAGGCATCGCTTTGTTCGCTGAGTCCCAAGGCGGCCCGGTGACGCATCCCGTACCCCGCACTCTGCGGACTTGATTGATCGCTCAGCGGTAGCATGCAGGATGCTGCAATCACGCGGCCACCGGACAACAAGACGGCCCCATCGTGCAGGGGGGATTCCTTCGCAAAGAGCGCCTGCAATAATTCGGTGTTGGGAAGCGCATCGAGGGCCGTACCTGTGGCTGCAATCGGTTGTAAATCAGCCAATCGCTCAATAACCAAAAGGGCCCCGGTCCTGGATTCGGCCAAACGGGCACAGGCCTCGGCCACCGATCGAACCCAACCGTGATCCTGGCCGCTGTCTTGATTTTCGTGGTCCAGCCAACGCCGAAGCTGGCTAATCCGAGCTGATTCGGCTTTGCGCCCAATCAGCAGAAGGAAATTCCGAATCTCGGGTTGAAAAACCACCAGCAAAGCAAGGACCCCCAGGCCTACAAATTGTTCCAAGAGGGCCGTAAATAGGGGCAATTCCAGCCATACCCCCAGCTGAAAAAGGAGGTTAAATGCCAAAACCCCCAACAACAGATAAACAACCAAACTTCCACGGACCAATCGCCAGGCCAAGACCAGGAGTACGGCTACAAGGCTCCAGTCCAAAAGGTTATGCCAGTTGAGTCCAATCGAGGTGTCCATGGTGTCGTCTAGAACGTTTCGTGGATTAAAAAATTTTGAGCAGGTCTTCCCGGTTTTGGAAAAGGCACCAGAGGTTGACGCATTCAACCGCTTCGACTACATCGTGAACCCTTAGAAGACGGGCGCCTTGGGTGAGTGCGATGGCATGCAGGGCGGTGGTTCCATTCAGGGCGCGGGAGGGGTCCAGGCCCAGGGGGCGGTAGATCATGGATTTGCGGGACAGGCCAGCCATCACCGGCCATCCATGGGCCACCAATTCGGGAAGTCTTTGGAGAATTTGATAGTTCTGCCCTTGGTTTTTGGCAAAGCCAAAGCAGGGATCCAGAAGGAGAGCGGGTGCTCCCGCCTGTTTCAGTGCCTCTGCGTTTTGAATCAAAAAATCAAAGACTTCGGCAGGGGCATCGCTGTAATTGGTCAAAGAAGCCATGTTTTCGGGTCTGCCCCGAAGGTGGCCCAGGATGTAGGGGACGTTTTGCTGCAGAATGAGGGGGTGCATTTGGGGATCCAGCGTACCTCCGGAAACATCGTTGATCATCCCTGCACCGCAACGGATGGCCGTTTGGGCCACCGAGGCTCGGTACGTATCAACCGAAATCAAGGCTCCGGGGAAGGCGGAGAGGATGGCTTCGAGGCCGGCTTGGATGCGCTCTTCCTCCTCCACAGGGTCCACTTGAGTGGATCCAGGACGGGTGGAACAAGCTCCCAGGTCCAGGATATCGGCACCTTCATTCAGCATGGCGCCGGCTCGGTCCACGGTTTCGGTCGTGTTCAACCCAACCCGGCTGGGTGCGTAAAACGAATCCGTGGTCAGGTTGAGTATCCCCAAAATACGGGGCCGCTCCAGGCTCAGGATTTGATTCTTGACGGTTAAGCGAAGCGTGGAAGGGGTCATCGTGATGTAAATTTATCCCCCAAAACATGCCATGCAGACCTTGACGGCTTTTGACAACGTGCTCCTGGAGTGCAGGTCCTTGTTCGAGGCCAAAACCAGAGACTACGGAACCTCGTGGCGGGTTTTTCGGCTTCCATCCCTCACCGATCAGCTCTACATCAAGGCCTGTCGAATTCGTAACATTGAACAGAAGGGCTATCACCTAGTGAGTGAAGGCGTACGCCCCGAATGGGTTGCGATGATAAACTACGCCATCATGGCCTTGATTCAATTGGAATTAGGGGAATGCTCCGAGGAAGCGCTGAGCCTCGACCAGGCTTTGGGCTATTACGACCAACAGGTTGCGCACAATCGGGATCTCCTCGCCAACAAAAATCACGATTACGATGAGGCCTGGAGAGAAATGCGCCCCACCTCCCTGACCGACATGGTCCTGGTCAAGCTCCTTCGAATCAAACAAATGGAAAGCAATCGCGGCCAGGCCGAGGTCAGTGAAGGAGTCGAAGGAGGATACCGCGATATTTTGAATTACGCTGTTTTTGCACTGATTCGCCTCGATGGCGACCCTCATTCACCCAATCCAACCCTATGATCGCATTGTTAAGATTTTTGACTGGAGGTCTTTTTATTTTTTCGGGACTTATCAAAGCCAACGATCCCTTAGGCTTTGGGTACAAGTTGGAAGAATACTTTGTTGTTTTTGGCATGGATTTTTTGAATCCATTGGCCACCGGCCTTGCCATTGCAATCTGTGTTTTGGAAGTCGTTTTGGGCATGGCTTTGTGGGTTGGCTGGAAGACCAAAGCGGTTACCTGGTGGTTGTTGGGCATGGTGGTCTTCTTTACTTTTTTGACTTTTTGGTCGGCCTGGTTCAAGGTCGTAACCGACTGCGGTTGTTTTGGGGATTTTATGAAATTAACCCCTTGGCAGAGTTTTTCCAAGGACGTGGTCCTGCTTGGGATGATATCGATCTTGTGTTATCAACGATCGCGCATTCGCCCCCTGGGTCCTGCCGTCTTAGGAACCAGCATGGTGGGTTTGACGGCTATAGGAGCAACGGCCTTGTCGTTTTATACCTGGAATGATTTGCCTCTATTGGACTTTAGGCCCTACGCCGTGGGCAAGAACCTGCCTCAGGGGATGGCCATCCCCGATGGGGCGCCTCGGGATGTTTACAAGGATGTTTGGCAGTACCGAATCAACGGCGTGGTCAGTCGCTTTGCGACCGAAGATGCCCCGTGGGATAGCCTCCAAGCCGATGGTCGACCTGCGGAATTTGTGGAACGCCAAACTGAATTGGTCACCAAAGGGTATGTGCCACCCATTCACGATTTTGTGGTCAGTGATTTGAATGGCAACGATTATACCGATGATTTTTTGGGGGCGGAACATGCTGTATTTATTGTTTCGCCTTTTTTGGAAAAAGCGAGGGGCGATGCCTGGATCAAGGTCGCGGCTTTGGTGGATTGGGCCCGGCGCAACGATATCAAGATTGCGATTTTGACGGGCAGTGGACGTGAAGAAATCGAATCCTTTGGAAAGCGTTTTGCAGCGACCACGTGGCCCTTTTATCAAGCGGACGGGACCGTTCTCAAAACCATGATGCGTTCCAATCCGGGTCTTGTCTTGTTGAACAAGGGCACGGTCCAAGACCTGATCCCTGCGCGTCGACTTCCCAGTCCCGATGAATTAGCCCGCCGGATCGGATCGCTCCGCTAAGTTGAAGGCCAACGAGGTGAACACGAGGACTCTTCGTTGGTTGTTGGGGCGTTTATTCAACGCGGTCCTGGTTCTCTGGGGCTTGGTTTCCCTTATTTTTCTTTTGTTTTATGTTTTGCCCGCTGATTCGGCCCAGATGACCCTGGGCCAGCGCTCTGATCCGGAGACGCTTCGAGAAATACGCAGTGAATTGGGCTTGGATCTTCCTTGGGGTCAGCGCTACCTGCATTTTTTGAAAGGATTGTCACCGTTGGATATGGTTTGGACCGAAGGCTCCAATATGCCTCTACCTGTTTTCAAGGCGCCCAGCCTTGGTCGCTCCTACCAAAACCGTCGAGAAGTGGTGGGGATGGTTGGCGAGGCCTTCCTGGGCACCTTGGTTTTGGCCTTGGCCGCCATGTTGCTGGCGACGGTTTTGGGTATTGCGCTGGGGTCCTGGGCGGCGGTGACTGCATCACCGGGCGTTCGTGCCACCATCATGGGTTTGGCCATGAGCGGTGTCGCCGCACCAAGCTTTGTCGTGGCCTTGTTGATGGCTTATGTTTTTGGATACCTGCTTGCGCCCTGGACCGGGCTGTCGATGACCGGCAGTCTTCAACAACTGGATGCTTTGAATGGCTGGGTTTGGGTTCCCAAAAACCTGTTGTTACCGGCCTTGACCCTGGGGATTCGACCCCTTTCGGTGGTGGTCCAGCTAACCAAAGATTCGGTGAGCGATGTTCTCGCCCAGGACTATGTTCGGACCGCCAGGGCCAAAGGCTTGCATCCCTTTCGGGTATGGTGGAAGCATGTGTGGCCCAATGCCTTGAATCCCGTGGTGACGGCCCTATCGGGCTGGTTGTCTTCGATGCTAGCAGGGGCTGTTTTTGTTGAATATGTCTTTGGTTGGCAGGGTATGGGCAAATTGACGGTGGATGCTTTGATGGTCTTTGATCTACCGGTGGTGATGGGGGTGGTGTTATGGTCGGGATTGTTGTTTGTATTGATAAACATTTTGGTGGATTGG
>RFPG01000073.1 GCA_009926245.1 Sphingobacteriia bacterium
AGTTCACCCTATGGCTTGGCTACGATGTGTGTTGGGGTCGGGCAGGGTCTGGCGTTGGTGGTCGAAGCTTGTCGTTAAGTGCTCAATTTTTGATTCGGTGCCTCGGTTCTTTTTGCATTTATCCTACGATGGCGGCGCCTACCATGGCTGGCAAAAACAACCGAACGCGATCACCGTTCAGGAAACCCTCGAAAAAGCCTTATCGACCTACACCAGGCAAGAAGTTTTTTTAACCGGACAAGGTCGGACCGATACGGGGGTTCATGCCTCTTGTTTTTATGCCCATTGGGACTTCAAGGAAGGGGAAGCATGGCCCTGGGAAGCAAATCCGGAAGTTTGGTTAGCCCGTCTTAACCGGATGTTACCCCCTGATCTGGCGGTGCATGCGGTGTTTAGAGTGCCCGACACCCTGCATGCTCGCTTTTCGGCCTTGTCAAGAACCTATCGATACCGAATTCATTGGAACAAGGATCCTTTTGAGGCGGGACGTTCGTGGTGGCTCCCGGCCCAACCCGATTGGGACGCCGTGATCAGGGCCACCGAAGCCTTGCCGGGGACTCGGGATTTTGGGGCTTTTGCCCGCAGTGGCGGGGGGCAAAAACACAACCTCTGCGAACTTCGAAGGGCGGAATGGACCTTTCCTGCACCGGGCCAGGCTTACTTGACGTTGCAGGCCAATCGATTTCTCCGAAACATGGTTCGAGCGGTGGTCGGAACCCTGATAGAGGTTGGAAGAGGCTATCGTCCAGCAGATCTCATGGAGCCGTTGATTCAAGAAGCCAATCGTTCGGCGGCAGGGACTTCGGCGCCAGCCCACGGGCTTTATTTGGAACAGGTCGAATACCCCCATGGCTTGTTGGATCAACCGATTTTTGGGGTCGCACCGCCCTTGCTCCATCCATGAAGCCCTCCAAATCCAACCCTAAAGGGGAGTCTCAGGGTCTTTGGCCCCCCACTCGTCGCCTCTTGCAGGCGATGTTCCAATACCGCGGTTTGGTAGGGGTGACCGTGGTTTTGGCGGTGGTTTTGGCGGGGATGGCTCCGCTGCGGCCTTGGTATATTCAACAGGCGGTGGACGGCCCGATGCGAACCGGTGATCTGGATGCTTTGGCTGGTTTGGGTTGGCTCATCTTGGGACTGCTCATCTTGGAATCCCTCCTTCGTTACGGGTTTGGATACCTCAGTGTTCAATTGGGACAATCGGTGGTTCTGGATTTGCGCCAAAGCCTGTATACCAAGCTCAGTCGCTACCGTCCTGGATTTTATGAAGCGAGACCGGTCGGTTCGTTGGCGAGCAGGGTGATCAACGACCTAGAGGCCATCGCAGAGCTCTTTGCCCAGGGCTTTTTGACCATGGCCGGGGATGTCCTTCAACTGGTGGTGGTTTTGGTGGTGATGTTCAGCACGGATTGGCAATTGAGTGTGGTGAGCCTCTTGGTGATGCCTTTGTTGTTACGGTCCACCTGGTGGTTCAAAGAAAAAGTCCATGCCTCCTTTACATCGGTACGGGCCAACACGGCCCGTCTTAACGCTTTTTTGGCCGAGAGGCTGAGCAATCTTTTGTTGGTCCCGCTCTTTGACCGGGAAAAGAGAGAGAACCAAGCCTTTGCGGAGGAGAATGCTCGTTTGACCAAGGCCCATCTGGATGGTATTTGGTATTATTCGGTTTTTTTCCCCGTGGTTGAAGTATTAACTGCCGCGGCCATGGGCCTGATGGTTTGGTACGGGGCTGTCCGTGTGGAAAGCGGCGAGGTCTCTCCGGGCGTTTTGGTGGCTTTTTTGGTGTATATCAACCAGTTATTCAGGCCACTTCGACTTTTGGCCGACAAATTCAACTCATTGCAAATGGGGGTTATTGCGGCTTCCAGGGTTTTTGCTTTGATGGAAGAAGAAGCCGAAGTTCAGGTGCAGGTTGATTCTGCAGGGTCGGCACCCCCCAAGGCGGAGAACGGACGTCGTGGCTTGCATGTCAAAATAAGCGACCTGTATTTTGGTTACGATCCCGAACGCCCGGTGCTTCGAGGATTGAATCTGGAACTGAACCAAGGCGAGGTCGTAGCGGTGGTCGGGGGAAGCGGTTGTGGCAAATCCACCCTGGCCCAATTGCTCGTTCGATTTTACGATGCCAACAGCGGCCGTATTGAAATCAATGGGCGGAATTTGGAGTCCTATCCGCTTCAAGAATTGCGTCATCGAATGGTCTATGTGCCACAAGAATTGTTTTTGATCAACGGCACGGTGCTTGATAACATTGCTTTGCTTAATGCCGGCCTGGACGGACCCACCGTTGAAGCGAGGATTCGTTCCTGCAGCTGGTGGCTTTGATGCGTGCCATGGTCCTGGACCCGGATCTTTTGATTTTGGATGAGGCCACGGCATCGATCGATTCCAAAACCGAAGCCATGGTTCAACGGGGCATTGAATCCTTTGTCAAGGGAAGAAATGCCCTCCTGATTGCCCATCGTTTATCCACCCTTCGTTTTGCGCATCGCATCGTTGTTTTGGAAGGGGGCGTAGTGGTTGAATCCGGAACCTACGCGACCCTGTTGGAATTGAAGGGCCGATTTTGGGCTCTGCACCAGGCTCAACAAGTCAATAGTGGGGCCTCACAGCCAAAATGACCTATTTTTGAACTCCATCATCCACGTATTCCAACCCAAACATGCCCAAAATCCTTCGCGTCTCTGTTTTCAATCGGGCTCTTTTTGCCCTGTGCCTGCTCGCCAACGCCTCCAAGGCGACGGAACACAAAACCGGTGATCACGGTTGTGCTGCTCTCAAGGAGCGGCAAGCAGGTTTTCAAGCCTTGAATCAAGCGGCTCAGCGAAGTTCAGCCCTCAATCGGGGAGCGGATACCTACGATATTCATCATTACCACTTTAACCTGGAAGTCACCAATACCTCGACAACCATTGCCGGGGATGTGATGTTCAAGTCGGTGGTCACCTCCCCGGTGATGGACACTTTTTGGTTTGAACTCCGGGATTTTATGACCGTGGACTCGGTACGGCTGAACAATACCACCTATTTGCCAGCCTCTCTATCCCGTTTGAATCATGTGGTGCGGATTCCGTTGGCCTCCAATCTAGACGCCGGAATGGCGGTGTCTTGCCGAGTTTATTACCGGGGGACTCCACCCAGTTCCGGATTTTTTAGCGGTATTACCAGCGCCCAGTCACAGACTTGGGGCGTTAATGTGACTTGGACCCTCTCGGAGCCTTTCTCGGCCCCGGATTGGTTTCCGTGCAAACAGGATCTGGCGGACAAAATTGACTCGGTCTTTTTTGACGGAACCAGCGTATCCCCCAACAAAGTTGCTTCAACAGGCCTGTTGGTAGGGGTGGATACCCTCAGCGGCAACCGCATGAAGTACAAGTGGAGAAGCCGTTACCCCATGGCTTTTTACTTGATGGCCTTTGCCGTTACCAACTATACCGAGCACCTGAGCTGGGCCTATCCGGCCGCAATGGGCGGAGATTCTCTGTTGGTCCAACATTGGATTTACAACGCCAACAATTCCTCCGGGACCTCTTGTTTGAATTTCAACCGAAACGCGCTGAACAGCACCGGTCCCATGATTGAGAATTTCTCCAATCTATTTGTCCTGTATCCTTTTAGCAACGAAAAATACGGTCACATGATGGCCCCCTTGGGAGGCGGGATGGAGCACCAGACCATGAGTACCATGGGGAGTTTTGGGATGGATTTGATTGCCCACGAATTGGCACACCAATGGTTTGGAGACATGGTGACCTGTGCGACTTGGAACGATATTTGGCTCAACGAAGGCTGGGCATCTTACGGTGAATACCTTCATCGTCAATATGTGATATCTCAAACATCGGCTTCGGATTGGATGACCAACACGCACAACAGTGCTCGTTCGGCAACCACCGGTTCGGTCTATGTGCCTGCCTCTGGAATTACCAATGTGAACCGGATTTTTTCATCACAGCTCACCTACAAAAAAGGCGCTGCGGTCCTGCACATGCTACGCAACGAAGTTGACAACGACTCTTTGTTTTTTGGGGGTGTTCGGCAATACTTGAATGCCAAGCGCCATTCCGTTGCCACGACCGATGAGTTTCGTCAAATCATGGAACAATACACGGGGACGCCACTCGTTGACTTTTTTCAGGATTGGGTTTACGGCGAGGGCCATCCCACCTACGATGTGCGCTGGAACTGGCGGGATTCGGTGTTATGGGTTCAAACCAGCCAAACCACTTCAGCCCCTACCGTAACACCCGTGTTTAGGAACCAACTTCCCTTGGGATTGGTGACATCGGGCCCTGGGCAGGCACCTACTCTTATCCAAATTGAACCGGCGCTGGGTTTGCAACGAATTTGGATTCCTCGGCAAGTGGTTAGCATGAGCCTGGATCCTAACAATGCCATTCTCAAAGGAACGGCTTCAACGATTACCCGTTTATCTACGCTAGGGGCGGGTTTGGAGGAAGACCCTGGTCAGGATTGGTTGCAATGTTACCCGAACCCCAGTCAAGGTCCGTTGAACGTGTATTTGGCTTTGGCATCGAAGCTAGCCCTTCGCGATATGACCGGCAAGTTGGTTTGGCAGGGTCAAGGCGAGGAGGGATGGAACCGATTGGACGCGGTCACTGCTCCAGGAACCTACCTGTTGGAAGCGGTTTCGATTAACGGTACACGATTAATCCGCCGGGTTAGCCTTCGCTAAGGCATACCCAGCGAGTGGGGTAAGAAAGTTCTTTCAGCATCCGTTGGTCAGCTTGCAGGACCAAAGCCGAATGCGATTTATTTGGATTTTTTGCCAAAAACTGAAAATTGAACGTAGCGCCCCGGGTTTTGGCGTAGGTCTTTGAGCAAGGCATCCAAACTGCCGGCGCTTTGTTGAAGATTGTAATAAAGACTGCTATCCTTCATCAAACGCCCCAAAGATCCCTGGTTGTTACGAACTTGATCCATGAGGAGGGCGGTGGACTGCAGGGCTGCCTCAGCCTGCAAGACCGTTTGTTGGAGCTTTAAAGCGGCCAATGTATCCGAAAATTGTTGGAGATTCTGCAGGGATTTGCGCATTAGAGGTTGGTCTTTGCGGAATTCAGTGGAAATACTACTGAGATCCTGCAGGGTTTGGCGGACCGGCCCTCGGCTTTCTTGAATCATAAGGCCTAATTCACGGCTGCCCTGGTTGAGGTTTTCGACACTTTGACGGATTTGTTCGGTTTGGAGGGCTTCGAGGATTCGGTTCACATTGGTCAGGCTGGTTTCAACCTTGTCTTTGAGTGGTGTCAAATCCCCCACCAGATTTTCAATCAAACTAGGGGCGATCAAAGCCGGCAAAGTGTCGCTGTCCTTGTGTTCCCTGGCTTGGCTGGGTCCTGGATCAATCTGCAAGGCCTTGGTATCAAACAAATCGGTGCTGACCAATCGCAGGGAGGTGCCTTGGGTCAATTTGATTTTTTTGCTGACCTCCACGGTTACCAAAACCAAGCCCTTTTCGGGTAGCAATTCGATGTCGGTAACGGTCCCGGCTTTGAGGCCTTTGAAAAGGACGGGGGCCGAGGCTTTGAGGCCTTTGACATCGTCCAAGATGGAGTAATAAGTGTTACGACCTGTGAACAGGTCATCGCCTTTGAGGAAATTGATGCCAATAAAAAGCAGGAGAAGGGCCATGGTGGCAAAGAGACCTATCCATACTTCCTTGGGGACCTTGTTCATGGTTCGTTGTTCAGGTGGTGGTAACGGGCAATAGCTTCGGCAATGGCTTCGGCCAAGGCTTGCTGTCCTTGGGCGGAGCTCATGAATTTTTCTTCTTGGGCATGGGTCAAAAACCCGGTTTCTATCAAAACGGCTGGCATCGTGGTTCGGTATAGCACCAAAAATCCGGCTTGTTTGACACCGCGACTGTGGCGACCGGCCTTGCGAATGAATTTTTCTTCGATCAACTGGGCCAATTGCAGGCTTTGGCTGCGGTAGGCGCTTTGAAAAAGTTCAAAGATGATATGGGCGGTCGGGTCGTTGGGGTTGAAGCCATCGTAACGCGTCAAGTAATCGCTCTCCAAAAGAATGGCGGAATTTTCGCGCTTGGCCACGTTGAGGTTGGCCCCGGTCACATGCAATCCTTGGGTAAAGGTCTCGGTACCGTAGGCCTGCGATCCTCCGCTATTGCAATGAATCGAGACAAAGAGATCGGCGTTGAGACGATTGGCCATGGCAGCCCGCTCATGCAATTCCACAAAGCGATCTTCTTTCCGGGTAAAATGGATAGAAAGTTCGGGAACCAAGGTTTTGAGATGTTCAGCAACCCGCTGGGCCACCTGCAGGGTGACCAACTTTTCGAGGGAGCCCTTGCCCCGGCATCCACTATCATGCCCCCCGTGGCCGGCATCCAGGACGATTCGGTGCAAGCGATAGGCTTTGAGGCCCAAAGGGTGGATGAGGGTCCCCCAAAAGACCGCTACAAGGGCCAAAAAGCGAAGGGCTTTAAGGAAGGGCACGGGTGGGATTAGTTTTGGGGTTTTAAGCGCTTGGCCGTTGTTGTTGATAATGTACAAATTTAGGGGTTTGCCGGGGATGCACGGCCAGGGTCTTGCTGCAGGCCGGGGTGCGTTGTGGCTCCTGAGTAGCCTTTGCAGGGCGTGGCTGGG
>RFPG01000074.1 GCA_009926245.1 Sphingobacteriia bacterium
CTTGTATCACTTGCGCACTGCTAAGTCACTTCGTTTCCCCTAACGAGGATAGATATAACCTTCGTCTCAGAGTATACGTCGAGCGCCTCCACACCTGGCTCCCGGGTACCATTCCCAGACGCACTGAAACCTCCGAATGGCATGTGGGGTTCGCTGCCAAAAGTACCGATATTGATGTTGGCAATTCCACAATCAGATCCTGCTGCGGAGAGAAATTGCTCCGCTTCTAACAAATTACGCGTGAACATGGCGGAGGACAAGCCCTGAGGTACCGAGTTTTGAATTTGAATCGCAGTTTTGGGATCGCTGTAGGAATGAACGTAGAGAATGGGCGCAAAGGTCTCGTGCATGACGATGGGGGCATCGGCTGCGATTTCGATCACGCAGGGTTTTACATAACAACCTGACTCAAAGCCAGTCCCACTAAAAACACCTCCCTCGACCAATATACGACCCCCCTGCTCCTTGGCCTTCTCAATGGCCTGATTGTAGGCCTGAACCGCCTGCAAGTCAATCAAGGGACCCACATGGTTCGCCGAATCCAAGGGATCGCCAATGCGGAGTTGACCATAGGCTGCCACCAAACTGCGGGTCATTTCATTGTAAACGGATTCATGAATGATGAGTCGGCGGGTGGTGGTGCAGCGTTGACCCGCGGTCCCTACCGCCCCAAAGACCGCACCGATGGTGGCCAATTTGAGATCGGCATCCGCTGCGACAATGATGGCATTGTTACCACCCAATTCCAACAAAGACCGACCCAAACGTCCGGCAACAGCGGTGGCAACGGCCTTGCCCATGCGGGTTGATCCTGTCGCCGATACCAACGGAACGCGAGTATCCTGGCTAAGCCATTCCCCAACCCGGGCATCTCCCACCACCAATCCGCTGAGTCCTTCGGGGGCCCCAAAGGCCTCCATCACGCGGGCCGTGATTTTTTGACAAGCCAAAGCAGTCAAAGGGGTTTTTTCGGAAGGTTTCCAAACGCAGGCATTCCCACAGACCCAGGCAATCATCGTATTCCAACTCCAGACGGCCACCGGGAAATTGAAGGCCGAAATAACTCCGACCACCCCCAACGGATGCCATTGCTCGTACATGCGGTGACCGGGACGTTCGCTGTGCATGGTCAAGCCGTAGAGCTGGCGGGAAAGACCTACCGCAAAATCACAGATATCAATGATTTCTTGGACCTCTCCCAAGCCTTCCTGGAGGCTTTTTCCCATTTCGTAGGATACCAATTGACCCAAAGGCTCTTTGAGTCGGCGAAATTCTTCCCCCAACAAACGGACCAACTCACCGCGGCGTGGCGCCGGCACCGTTCTCCATTCCTCAAAGGCCGTAACAGCAGCGGCCATGACTTGTTCATAATCGGCATGGGATGCTTGGGTGACCGAGCCAATCAAGGCCCCATCCACCGGCGATCTGGATTCCAGCAAGGCCCCCCCTGCATTCAAGGTCTGGCGACCCGTCGAGGCCCCCGATTCCAAGCCCTGCAATTCGAGGGCGTTCAACATTTGATTCAACGAATGATTCATGACTTTGGTCTTTGGGCCTTAGAGAATGCCAAGGCTTGCAAAAGTACAATAAACCACTTACGGATTAAAAAATAAGCCGCTGGGGATCCAAGGCATTGAGATCCAGCGTCCAACTCCAGCGCGTGTACCAAGGGGCCCGAGCGTCTGGTGATCCGCTTCCAAAATTCTGTTTCAAGTCCTGACTCACCGCAGCCAGCCAATGAAACTGCATAAAGGGCAGAACCTTGAGGGTGATACCGGTTTCCCAACTGAGGGCCGGCAAAGGGGCCATCCATGGATCGTCGTTCGGTATCAAATCAGCGATGGTCGCCAGAGGGGACAAAGGACTGCGGCCATTCCAATTGTTGCGCTGAACATTGGCAAAGATGTTGAGAGGCAACTTCACAAGGGTCCGAGGGAGTTCCAACTCGAAATTCACAGCCAATTGATACTCCAAGGGCCTGGACATGTGTTGCAATAAGAATTGACTGTAAGGCCCGGCCGGGGTCCTAAAACCTGCATCCCGAAGGAGGACCTGACGCCCCCCCAATCCACGCCATGACGGGTCGTTTCTCCATTGATCGGCGTATTCGGCGCTTGGAATGGCCGCGAGCTTGACCATCTGAGGTCGGGCCCACATCAAATCCTGAGCAGACCATTCCTGAGCACCGCCCAAACCGGCCGGACTGTAAAGACCGGGGCCGTTGAAAAGGCGACCGCCCTTTCCATCACGATCATCCTTGTAGGCTTCGTTGCCGTAGGCATAGCCACCCCAAAGTCGCAAATTCATGCGCCAGCGGTGCCGACCTTCTCCCAAGAGTCGGCTCATATTGGCATAGGATTCGATCCGTGATGGATGAGCCGATCCCGGGCGCCAACCATTGGCTCGTCCGGTTTGAATCAACCAGCCCCAACCCCTGCTTCGTAACACATTTCCGTCTGTATAGGAGCCTTTCAAGTAAGGCCATAGGCCGGTAGGTACCACGGCTGAATCCCCTGCCCAGGCAGCGCGACCCCAATTGAATGAATTGGATCCGTCTGGATGGCTTGTCGGGGCATTCGGCATATAGGATTCGGCCGGACCCCCGTTGTAGCGTTGACGCCAGCCCAGCTCCAAGGTTCGTCTCCTCCCCGCATTGCGAAGGTCCTCAGGAGCCTGCCAACGCAAAAATCCATGCAAGGTTCCGCCGTTCAGAGGCCCCAAACGCTCAAAGCGACGCCAGTTCAAACTTGCACTCCACTGGGGGCCGTAGGATTGACTAGGATACCAATCGTAATCCACCTTCATGCTTCCACTCAAGGCTCGACTCCGGGTCCCTACCTGCAACAACCCACGGTATTTTAAATTGGTGGGCAACAAAACCGGACTCATGACCAAGAGCCCTGGGGTCCAGCCCTCCGTCTCCAGGTAATTGATCCACGGAAGCCAGGACATGCGGTGACCCTCAAAATCCAAGGGCAAGGAAGGCTTCCAAACGGAGCGACCTTCCGAAGGTATCCGCGAACGCACATAAAGCGGCAGAGCATGATCCGGATCCAGAACCAAACCTTCTGGAAGGACGGGCAAATTCCACCGCATGGTCCGCTTGCCTTCAAAACCCTCCACCCATTCTTGCCGGATGATACCTCCCCCGGTATCAGTGATAGCCAACAGAAGAGGGGTGGCCGTTCCACGACCTCTCAACACCGCTTCAAGCTCCCAACCCGAGGATTTTGTATGAACGCGCTGTGATACCAAGCGATAATCCAAGGGTTCTGCTTTACGAAGCCTTTCCTCAAACCACCAATCCACCGATTTGTTAGCCACCGATGTTTGTTGTTGCAACATCATTTGTTCCGGACTTTTCTGCTTCAAAATCAACTCCATGTCCTCCGGAGAAGGGTGTCTAAATTTCCATGATTGGTAATACGCCTGCATTCGCCGATCGAATTCCTCTCGTCCCAAATAAGCCTCCAAATAGGTGAGCTCCATGGCCGTCTTTTTGTAGGCCAGGGTCCCGTAGGTTTCTCCATCGTAATCCATAGTATGCGAATGCCAGAGGGAGCGGTCTTTGCCGCGACGCAACGAGAGTAACAAGGATAGGTGATCCAGGTCCGGCCACGGCTCCAAAATCCGCGTCAAGGCTTTGGGGGCCTTCTCGAACTGAGCTTCAAGGAGATTTTGCCCTGGATAACGCGTCCGCAGGTACCGGGTTTCGTAAAAGGAATTGAAACCTTCGTCCAAGAAAGGATGGTCTCTTTCGTTGGAAGCCAAAATGCCGTAGAACCAATTATGCCCCACTTCGTGGGCAATAATCAAGTCCAACATCAGAGGAGCACCCCCACCGGCGGATATCACGGTAATCGTCGGGTATTCCATGCCACCACCGGCCCGCAAGGCCCCTTCCACCGCCGTACAGGTTTTGTACGGATAAGGACCCAGCCATTTGGAGTAATAATAGACCGAGGAATCGACGAAAAGCGTTGCATCTTTCCATGATTTGTTACCACCGGTAAAAAAGGCATAGGTCTTGACCTCCTTGCCATCGATTTCAATTTGGCTTTGACGGACATAATAATCCGGCGCACAAAACCAAGCAAAATCATGGGCCTGTTCCAAAACATAACGCAGTGTTTTGGTCGAAGAAGAGGGAGGGTTCAAGGAATCACCCCGCATTCGAAGGGGAGGAAAGGAATCCAGACCGGCGCAATGCTTCGCCAGGGAGTCCAACCACTGCTGCTCCGAAGGGGTCTGCAATTCCCCGGAGGAGGCCACTCGGTAATGGGCAGGGACCGTGATATCCACCTCAAAAGAACCAAATTCACTAAAAAACTCTCCTTGATCCAGGTAAGGCAAGGGATGCCAGCCTTTGATATCATAAACCGCTGGTTTGGGGTACCATTGCGTAATCTGGTATTGTTGGCCCACATGGCCCATCCGCGAAAAATCCCCGGGGATACGGACCCTAAAAGGGGTCTCCAGGGTCAAGGTGGCGCCGGACAACAAGGGTTGTTCCAAATAAACGGTGGCGATATCGGGGGTATCGGCATGCCAAAATTCCCAACGCAGCTTTTGCCCGTTGACCCTAAATTCCAGCGAATCCATTCCTCCCCGAAGGCTATCCGCCGCAAATCGAAAGCGGGTGCTTCCACCGGCCAATTGTTGTTGGGCAAAGGCGGTACGCGTTGACGAGTAGGCATTGGGGTGCAGGTGCATGACCAAACGATCAAGTGCCTGGGGTGATTGATTGGTGTAATCCATGCGCAGATGGCCGTTCAACATATGATGAACCGGATCTAAGCTCACCTGGATTTGGTAACGCACCTTCTGCTGAAAATAATCAGGTGAGGCCGCCAAAGTCCTGTTGGCTCCCCAACCCATCAACCCTAGGAGGAGAATAAAAAATCGATACGGCGCAGTTCGAAAGTGGGTCGTTTGAAAAAGGAAAGGTGAATTTTTTAACATATGGAAAGGTGGATGTTTTAACCTAAGTTTTTGGAGGATTCAGCGGATCAACGATGTTTATTTTTTGGTTTTTGAAAGATAAAAAGCCATTGCCTTTGGCTCATTGTCAAATATTGCTAA
The DNA here is from genome assembly GCA_009926245.1 of Sphingobacteriia bacterium. Taxonomy (GTDB): domain Bacteria; phylum Bacteroidota; class Bacteroidia; order UBA7662; family UBA7662; genus SYHX01. The sequence continues at coordinate 5,083 of RFPG01000074.1, forward strand.
TTTAAGTTGGCATCCGGCTAGAAGCCCATGCGGACCAACCCATTGGAGGTCATGATGCAACGCTGCCCCGCTAATTCCGAAACAGGAAAATCGCCCACCACCGGGGTTTCTTCCAGGTAAGGAGCCAATCGCTCGTCGAAACGGATGGAATGCCCCACGGGGACAAAAACAGTCCACTGTGCTTTTTGCATTCGAAAACCATCGCGCTTGGGGAAATGAACCCCCTCGGCCAAGGCTATGCGCCCTGTGCTATCGCATACGTAGGATGTACCCGCCAGGGCCGAACGAGTCTTGGCCTGTGCCTTGCTGCGACCCGCCGCGCGGAGGTTGGACTTGAGCAAAGCCCTGCCTTCGGTCGGCACCAATCGGATCCCCAGGTTGTTGACATAAACCCTTTGTTGGGCCTTGCGCCACCGGGTGGTTTCCTTGTCCCATTCAACCAAATCCAAGGACTCCGTTTCAGGGTTGTTTTGGTCCGAACCGATCCGGAATTCTTCCTCGGTGACCCAAGCCTCCCCCTCAAAATCAATGGGCCGACCTTGTGCATCTACGAAGGCGGGCATGAGTTCCAAGGACCATGTGTTGATTGTGCTATCCAAAGGAATGGTCTGGGTCGTCACAGCTTTGTGTTCAATATCCTCGGCGTAATAAACCAGGGGCATCACGGCCAGCAGGGCCCCCAGGATGAAAGCCAGCACCGAAAGGCCCAAAAGAGTCCTCATGAAACGAAAAGGAGCACCGCGCAAAAAGCGAACGGCGAGAACCCCCATCAACACCAAAGGACCCACCAATACCAGTCCCAAGGCGAACCAACCGACACCCCACGAAAGCGTTGAAGGCCAAAACAAAGCCACCCAGTCATGCAGCGAAAAATCGCCTTCGACCAAAAGGCCATCGCCCACCCCCAGGCCCATGCTAAAAAACCAAAAAACCAATCCAATCCCTATCAAAAAAACCACCGTCCCCAAGGCCAGGACCAACCCAACCAATTTCCCCAAGCCTTTCAAAACCGGAGCCGCAATTCCGTTGGCCTCGCGCACCCAACCCCTCAGCGAAGCCTCCCAGCGACGATGATTGTTTGGGTTCTGCAGGGTCTGCTCCACCGCCCGGTACTCTTCCTCCACCTTGTTACGAATCGACTCCAATGTGACAGCCCGACCCTGCATCGCCAGCCGATCGGCAGTCGTCCTGGCCTTGGGCACGGCCACCCACAACACCAAATACGCAAAGAACCCTATCCCCGTAAAGAGCCCCAACAAAAGAACAACCACCCGGACCAAAGCCAAATCCAACCCAAAATAGGCCGCCAAACCTGCCGAAACCCCTCCCAGCACTCGCCGACTCCCATCCCGAAAAAGCCGCTTTGGAGCCGGTATTTCGCCCTGGTAACCCGATCGTTCCCAGGTTTCGGCCTGCTTTCCGGAAACGGATTCAGCCTCCGAAAAAGCATCCACCGGGCCTTCCGTCCACT
>RFPG01000075.1 GCA_009926245.1 Sphingobacteriia bacterium
AAATCCAAATGGGGCTCCTGGGTGAACACTTCACGGCACCACAACCTGCATCATGCCCGATTTCAGGGAAATTACGGGTTGTATTTTTTGATATGGGATCGCTGGATGGGTACCCTCAAGACAGTCCCAGAGGCCACGGCATCCAAGCTCTCCTAGGAAAAGCCCTTCAAAGCAAAAGCCCCGCCTCAGGGAGGCGGGGCTTGAGCGGTCCGGACGGGACTCGAACCCGCGACCCCATGCGTGACAGGCATGTATTCTAACCGACTGAACTACCGAACCGGGTTAAGTTTTGCTTAACGTGGGGCAAATATAAGGAAAGAGAATTAGAATGCTACATTTGCGGCGCCTTTAAGGCTTGAACTTTTATGACAACCTCCCAAGACACCCCCTTACGCAACATCGCCATCATCGCCCACGTTGACCATGGCAAAACCACCATGGTCGATAAGATCATGCAATTCACTCGCTTGTTCAAACCGCATCAGGAGGTGGGGGAACTGGTCTTGGACAACAACGACCTGGAAAGGGAACGGGGCATTACCATTTTTTCAAAAAACGTATCGGTTGAATACAAGGGCATCAAAATCAACATCATAGATACACCCGGTCACTCCGACTTTGGGGGTGAAGTGGAGCGCGTTCTCAAGATGGCCGACGGAGTTTTGTTGCTGGTGGATGCCTTTGAAGGTCCCATGCCGCAGACCCGTTTTGTTTTGAGCAAGGCTCTGGAATTGGGTTTGCATCCCATTGTGGTCATTAACAAGGTGGACAAGGAAAATTGCCGCCCTGACGAGGTCCACGACGCGGTTTTCGAATTGTTTTTTAACCTGGGGGCCAACGAACAGCAATTGGATTTTACGACGGTTTACGGTTCTTCCAAACAGGGTTGGATGGGGAATGATTGGAAAACGATCGGTCAGGACTTTGCGCCTTTGATGGATGCCATCCTCGCCCATGTCCCTGCTCCATTGCCACGTCCAGGGACCTTGCAAATGCAGATTACCTCGCTGGATTACTCTTCTTTTGTCGGCCGTATCGCCATTGGTCGGGTTCATCGGGGGGCCATTCGGGAAGGTCAACCCTTGGTTCTGTTGACGGCCGATGGCCAAAGCAAACGGGGCAAAGTCAAGGAGCTTTATGTTTTTGAGGGGCTAGGCCGTCGCAAGGTGGAGCGGGTGGAGGCCGGGGATTTGTGTGCCGTGGTTGGTTTGGATGACTTTCAAATTGGGGATACACTCTGTGATTTGGATGCGCCGGAGGCCCTGCCGGCCATCAAAGTGGACGAACCTACCTTGAGCATGATGTTCACCATTAACAATTCCCCGTTTTTTGGACAGGAAGGCAAAATGGTAACATCCAGACACTTACGTGATCGACTCTACAAAGAAACCGAAAAAAACCTAGCTCTGAGGGTCGAGGATACTGGCTCGCCAGATTCATACCTGGTCTACGGTCGGGGTATTTTGCATTTATCGATTTTGATCGAAACCATGCGCCGTGAGGGTTACGAACTGCAGGTGGGACAGCCTACCGTGGTGATTCGGCTGGTGGACGGTGCCAAACATGAGCCATTTGAGCAGTTGGTGGTGGATGTTCCCGAAGAATTTTCGGGTAAAATCATCGAAGCGGTCACCATGCGTCGGGGTGAGATGCTGGTGATGGAGCCCAAAGGGGATTGGATTCACCTGGAATTTGAAATGCCAGCCCGTGCCCTGATGGGTTTGCGTTCCCAGATGTTGACTTTGTCCCAAGGGGAGGCTATTTCAGCCCATCGATTCTTGGAATTTAGGCCTTGGAAAGGGGTGATCCCTGGCCGGATCAATGGTTCCTTGGTGTCTATGGAGACGGGACCAGCGACGGCCTACAGCATGGATAAATTGCAAGACCGCGGGGTCTTTTTTGTGGAACCAGGTGAAAGCCTTTACGAGGGCATGGTTGTTGGGGAGCATATCCGTCCCGGTGATTTGGTAGTTAACCTGGTCAAAGGCAAGCAGCTAACCAACATGCGGGCCGCCGGCAAGGACGACAATTCCCGGATTGCCCCGCCCAAGCGTTTCTCCTTGGAGGAGGCCATGGAATACATTCAGGAAGACGAGTGGATAGAAATCACGCCCAAATCCATGCGGATGCGGAAAATCCACCTCAAAGAACAGGACCGGAAGCGCAAGGGCTAAATCCCTCCGCGTTCCTTCACCCATTTTAGGGCCCAGGCCAGTTGCTCTTCGCGGCCTAGGTTGCTGTTATCCAAGTCAATGGCATCCTCTGCACGCCTGAGGGGTGCAAAATCCCGGTTGGAATCAATCAGGTCTCTTTGGGCCTGGTTCTCAAGAATTTCATCGAAGGTCCAGGAAGTATCGCCGGAGGCGATTAATTCAGCTTGTCGCCGTTGGGCCCGGACTTCGGGGCGGGCGGTTACAAAAAATTTGAGGTCTGCCTGTGGAAAAACATGGGTCCCAATGTCTCGTCCGTCCATCGTGAGACCGGTCCCGTCGGCATAGGAACGTTGAAGAGCCACCAGGGCACGCCGGACGCTGGGCAGGGTTGAAACGGGGCTGACCGCGGCGTTGACAGCCTTGGAGCGCAGTTCCGAAACCAAGGTCAATCCATTGAGCACGAGGTGATTGATGCCACCTGTAGCAACAAATTTCAAATCCAGGTCTCCCAGCATTTGATCAAGGGCAGCGGATTCGGCAGGTGGCAAACCGAGTTCCAACATTTGGTAGGTCACAGCCCGATACATGGCCCCCGAATCGATGTAGCGATACCCCAAGGCCTGGGCCAAATCCCGGGCCAAGGTGCTCTTGCCACAAGAGGCAAACCCATCTACTGCAATGACAAGGGCTTTCACCCTGCAATATTAGCGTACCTTTGCGCCCTCATGAACGAAAATATACCGGGCTTTGCCGACCTGGGTCTTGATCCGGGTTTGTTACTCGGAGTACAGGACCTCGGCTTTGAAAAGCCCACGCCTATTCAGGCCCAGACCATTCCTATTCTTCTATCGGGTGACCACGACTTGTTCGGCCTTGCCCAAACAGGTTCCGGCAAAACAGCTGCCTTTGGCCTACCGCTTTTGCAACACTTGGATCTCCAGGCCCGCGGTGTTCAGGCCTTGGTCTTGAGTCCAACCCGGGAGCTCTGTGTCCAAATCTCCAACGATCTCGAAAAATTCGCTGCCAGAACCGAAGGGATTCGGATTCTAGCGGTCTACGGGGGGGCAGGGATCCAGGCTCAAATCAGCCGTCTCCGTTCGGGTGTTCAGGTGGTGGTCGCTACCCCGGGTCGTCTCATGGACCTCATGGAGCGCAAGGCCTTGGACCTAAGCGTGGTTCAAACCCTGGTGCTGGACGAGGCCGACGAGATGCTCGACATGGGATTCCGCGATGACCTGGATTATATCCTAACCCATGCGGCGGGTCGTCGCCGGACTTGGCTTTTTTCAGCCACCATGCCGGCCGAAATCAAAAAGATGGCGGATCGTTTCCTCAAAGATCCCCAAACCCTACGTTCCGATTCGCAATCAGCGGCCCCTTCCCAACTGGAGCATTGGTCGTTTCAGGTACCCTTCGCCCGCAAATACGAAGCCCTCAAGCGGCTCATTGATGCGCATCCAGAGATGTACGGCATTGTTTTTACCCGTACCAAGGCCGAAGCCCAGGAATTGACCGAAAAACTCATTCGGGAGGGGTACGATTTGGAGGCACTCCACGGGGACTTGTCCCAGGCGCAGCGGGACAAAGTCATGGCCCGCTTTCGGGAGCGCTCCCTTCAATTAATGGTAGCGACGGACGTCGCGGCCAGAGGCATCGATGTCAAGGATATTACCCACGTAGTTCATTACTCGATACCCGAAGACTCGGAGGTTTATACGCATCGCAGCGGTCGGACTGCCAGAGCCGGCAAGGCAGGGGTTTCGATGGTGATTCTGGGGCCCAAGGATACCTTCAGGCTCAAACAAATCGAAAAGCAGGCCAAAGTCCGCTTTCAAGTGGGGACCATTCCCTCCGGAACTGCCATCGCGGAGGTGAAGCTTCGGCATTTTTTTGGCAAAATCGCTGCTTCGGAGCCTCGCATAGATCGCATTGGCGAACTCCTTCAAGGTCTTCAGCCCATGTTGGACGGGATGGATCGCGATACCCTCATCCAGAAATTGGTTTGGATGGAGTTTGAGCGCTTGTTCCGCTATTACGCCCTCCAGAACGATGCCGATATGCAGGGTCGTCAGACCATGGGTGAGATGCCCGCAGGACGTGGTCATTCGGATCGCGAAGACCAACCGGGTTTGCAAGTCAATTTGGGAACGCGGGATGGTTTTTACAAGGCCAGCATGTTGCAGTTTTTGTTGGACCATTCTGGTCTGCAAAAGGCCGATTTGGGCAAAATCATTTTGGGCGACTCCTGGACCACGGTGGAAGCCGAACAAGAATCCTTGGATCAAATTCGATCCACCTTTGACGGGGCTCGTTTTCGGGGTAGGGCTATTCGCGTGACGGCCCACCAAGGGGGTCGAAGCAAGGAGAGGCCGGCCTACGCGGGTCCTCGGAATGGTGGCAAAAGCCGCCCGCCCTTTAAACGAGATTATAATCGTTAACGTTAATTTAACATACTGATTATCAAATTCATATAGCCACATTGTAAAAAGCAAGTTTTTTCACTTCTTTTTTTTTACACGCTAATCCCCAAAATTTTCGCTTCGTAGTCAAGTATTTAGGTTATTCGACCTTTTTTTTGGTCGGAAGGGTTTTGAAATAGCAGCAGGATTTAAGAAATTCGTACAACCTTTGCGCGACCTTATTAGTAGCGAATCATGGCGGAGAAAGAAAACAAAACAGCAGAAAACGTTTGGGCCGAGTGCCTTGAAATCATCCGGGACAATATCAGTCTCCAGAGTTTCAAGACCTGGTTTGAACCGGTGATGCCTAGCAAATTGGCTGGGGAGGTTTTGACCATACAGGTTCCTTCTCAGTTTTTTTACGAATGGCTGGAAGAGCATTATGTAAATCTGCTTCACAAGACCATCAAGCGGGCCCTAGGTCCCAACGGTCGATTGGAATACGCCGTGGTCATGGAAAACAGTGCCGGGGAAACCAGGCCTTATACCATCCAAATGCCGGGTGGTTCGGTGAAACAGGCCGGCACCGAAGTGTCCATGCCGGTCAATATTGGACAGACCATCAAGAATCCTTTTGTGATTCCGGGCCTCAAAAAAATTCAAGTAGAGTCCCAACTCAACCCCCGTTATCGTTTTGATTCCTTTGTGGAGGGCGATTGCAATCGATTGGCCCGTTCAGCAGGCTTGGCGGTCGCAGCCAAACCCGGTGCTACATCGTTCAATCCTCTCATGCTTTATGGTTCAACCGGGCTTGGAAAAACGCATTTGGCCCAAGCCATCGGCAACCAAGTCCGTCAATTGTTTCCGGCCAAGACCGTCTTGTATGTAAGTTCCGAGAAATTCACGCAGCAGTTTGTGGATGCTATCAAGAACCAATCCGCCAACGATTTTGTGCATTTCTATCAAATGATGGATGTTTTGATTCTGGATGATGTCCACAACCTGGCCAATAAAGAGAAAACCCAGGATGTATTCTTCCATATTTTCAATCACCTTCACCAAAACGGAAAACAGCTCATTTTAACCAGCGATCGAGCCCCCAAGGATTTACGAGGGATGGAGGATCGACTCCTGTCCCGCTTCAAATGGGGACTATCCACCGATCTGCAGGCTCCGGATTTTGAAACACGTTTGGCCATCCTCCAAAGCAAAATGTACGCCGATGGGATCGAATTGCCCTTGGAGGTCGTCGAATTTATTGCACACAATATCCATAGCAACATCCGTGAATTGGAAGGGGCTTTGACCTCGCTGATGGCCTATACCACGTTGAGCCATCGTCAAGCCGATCTGGAATTGGCCAGAAATGTCATCAAGAATTTCACACGTCATACCCAGACCGAAATTTCGATCGATTCCATTCAGTCCATGGTCTGCGAATATTTTGACCTACCGGTCGATTTGTTAAGGGCGAGTACCCGAAAGCGCGAAGTCGTTCAGGCCCGTCAGATTTCCATGTATTTCGCCAAAAAATTGACCAAATACAGCCTCAAGGCTATAGGGGAATATTTTGGCGGCCGGGACCACTCCACGGTGATCCATTCCTGCCAAACCGTGGAAGACTTGATGGAAACCGATCGCCGATTCCGCGGCTTTGTGGATGACATTCAGAAGAGGATCAAATCCTCGACGGTCTGATTCTATTTTAGGGTCCATGGAGCCCAAATCTGCAGCCCCGGTTCGGGGGACCCGAGATTTCGGGGCAGCCCAAATGCGGAGACGCAAAGCCTTGTTTTCGGTCATCGAAGCCGCCTTTTTGCGTTGCGGTTACGGTCCGCTCGAAACCCCGGCCATGGAATCCAGCTCCACACTCAGCGGCAAATACGGGGAGGAGGGGGATCGTTTGATTTTTCATGTTTTGAATTCCGGTTCGTTTTCTGATGGGATCGCAGCTGAGTTATGGAACGAATTGCGGGAACAACCCCGAC
>RFPG01000076.1 GCA_009926245.1 Sphingobacteriia bacterium
CGGGGAACCCAGGTTCCGAATTCTCGGCCGCTGACCATTGCATGGCCCAAGTTAGGGATAAAAAAATTTAACCTTGAAAACTTTTTTGGTTTTCAAAGTTTCTATACCTTCGCACCTCCCATGTCCTTAGGTCCTCAACATATCCCCCAAATCCGAGAGCTTTTCTTCCGCTACGGTCTCAAAAGCATGACCATGGACGAACTGGCCCGGCAATTGGGCTGTTCCAAAAAGACCATTTACGAACACTATACCGACAAAAAGATCCTGGTCCACCGTGTCTTGGGTAGCTTTTTGGAGGAACACCGCTGCGAAATGCGGGCCCTGGAACTAGGCAGCCGAAACGCCGTCGAAAACCTCCTCCGAATGGCGGCCACCGGTCTTCAAAAAATGCGCAACCTCACCCCGACCATGCTCTTTGATCTCCAAAAATCCTACCCGGAACTATGGGCCGAGCTGGAGAGTTATCGTCAAGTGGAGATTGCGGGAATCTTTAAGCGCCTGATTGAACGAGGGCAACGTGAAGGTCTATTCCGCCCAGATATCGATGCCGAAATCGTGAGCATCATGCACCTTCAACATACCAATCTTCTGTTAGATCCATTGGTTTTCAGCCACTTGAACAAACCCTTGCCCAAGGTATTTGAAACCATTCAAGACGTCTTTATCCGAGGCATTGCAACCCCCAAAGGCCTGCGCACCTGGATCAAAGCCCAAACCCTCTTCAATCCCAACCAACCATGAGTCAACCTATGAAACGATTCTTTTTGGCCACCTTGCTCTTGTTGGAATCAATCGCGAGCGGAGCGCAGTCCACGAAGCACGCCCAGACTTCAACCATGAGTCTCAACCAGGCCATCCAATACGGCTTGGACCACCATCACAGCGCCCTGAATGCCGCCGATGATATCGAATCCGCCGGCGCGAGGATTCGCGAAATCACTTCCATCGGCCTACCCCAAATCCGCGCGACCTACGGTTTAACTGACAATTTCATTATCCAAAAGGTCATCATTCCCAACGGACAGTTGTTCAATCCCGATGCCCCACCCGGCCCGGTAGCCCTGGAATTTCAACCTCAATACGGGGGCAATGCCAACCTGACGCTCACGCAATTGCTGTTTGATGGTTCGTATCTGGTAGGCCTCAAAGCGGCCCAAACTTTTCGACAAATTGCGGTCAAGAACCGAGAAATGACCGACGCCCAAATCTCCGAAAATGTCCAAAAAGCCTACTACGGGGTTTTGGTCGGGCAACACCGGAACGAATTGCTCGAAGCCAGCCTCATGCGATTGGACTCCAGCCTGGGCGAAATGAAAATAATGTTAGAAAACGGACTGATTGAGCGGCTGGATGTTCAAAGGGTGGAATTGCAACGGAATCAGCTAGCGACCGAAGCTGCCAAAATCAAACAAATCCGCTACCTATCTCTGCAACTTCTCAAATTCCAAATGGGTTATCCCTTGGGCGATACCTTGATCCTTAGCGATCGACTCGAGAACATTCCCTCCTTGGTCGCCGAGCAGGTCCCCCCTGCCTACACCCAGCCCGAGGCCTTCAAGGGCCGACCCGAGGCCGCCCTCCTGGCCCTTCAAATAAAAGGCAATGAATTAGAAATCAAGAATCTAAAGGCAGGATACCTCCCCTCGGTGGGCCTGCAGGTTCAAAGAGGTGCCCTGGCCGGTGCCGGCGAATTCAACAAGGTCCTGGACCCAGGAGGTAATTGGTTTGCCTACGGTTCGGTGGGCATTGGCATTAACTGGTATGTTTTTGATTCTTTTAACAAAAAATACAAGATTCAACAAAAGCGTATTGAAAAAATCAAAAATGAACGCGTTCTCATGAACTTCTTGCAGGCTTCGGCCCTGCAACAGGACCAGGCCCGCACGGCGATCCAAAATGCGTTGGCCTCCTTGCGTCAACAAAACGAGAACCAAGAACTAAGCCTCGAGATTCTTCAAACAACCCGCATCAAATACCGCGAAGGGGTGGGATCCAACCTCGAAGTGATCCAAGCCGAAGCCGGTTACCGCGAGGCCCAGGCCGCCTACTTCAACAGCCTTTATGAATACTACATCGCCAAAGTAGACTACCTCAAAGCCAGTGGAAAACTCACCGGCACCCACGAATAAATTCTTACCCAAAACCAACCATGAAATTCATGACCTCTGCTACCAAAAACCCGACTAACTCGGTTTGCTCCGTGCTCCACGGATCGCTATCAAACCTCTTGATGTTGGCCCTCGTCCTGGGCATCACCGCCGGCCTCCTGACATCCTGCGGCGAAGAAAAAGCCCAAGACCCCGCCGGCCGACTCAAGGAACTGCAGGCCGAACAGGCCCGCATTGGAGCCGAAATCCAAAAACTGCAAAAAGAACTCCGCCAAAGCGGTTCCAAAACCGCAGACAACACGCCTGCCAATACCAAAACCAAACTGGTTCAAGCCTTGACGCTGGAAGAGAGCCCTTTCCGCACCTGGGTTGAAGTCCAGGGCACCGTGGATGCCCGCCAAAGTATTGAAGTAACCGCCGAAAGCATGGGGGTTGTTCGTAACATCAAAGTCAAAGAAGGCCAAAAGGTCACCAAGGGTCAGATCCTGGCTGAATTGGACCAAACCGTTTTGCTGCAGAGCATCGAAGAAATCAAGGGCCAACTGGACTTTGCCAAACAACTCTACACCAAACAATCCAACCTTTGGAAGCAAAATATCGGCTCTGAAGTCCAATACCTCAACGCCAAAAACCAAAAAGAAAGTCTGGAACGTCGATTGTCCACCATCGAATCCCAATTGGATATGACCCGCATCAAAGCCCCTGTGAGCGGTACAGTGGATCAGGTCTACCTCAAGTTGGGGCAATCGACCGCCATGGGCATGCCGGCCGTTCGGGTTGTCAACTTTAACGACCTGCGCGTCATCACCGACCTCTCGGAAAGCTATGTGAGTCGCGTCCGCGAAGGGGCTACGGTAGACTTGGAATTCAAAGACCTCAACCTGAGCGCCCAGGGTCGCATTGCCTACGTTGCCCGTTCCATCAGCGCCCTAAATCGCACCTTCCGGGCCGAAGTCCCCCTCAACAACCGCGAGGGACTCTACCGTCCCAACATGATTGTTGGAATGAAAATCAACGATTACAGCACCAACAAAGCCATCAAAATCCCTGTGAACCTTCTGCAGAATTCCGACGAAGGCACCTTTGTGATGGTCGTCCGTGGTGAAGGAACAAGCCTCAAGGCTTCAAGGGTCTCGGTAACCCCCGGTCGTTCCAACGGCATCGAAACCGAAATTCTCCAAGGACTCCAAGCCGGAGACCGCATCATCACCACCGGTTACAACGACCTTAACGACGGCCAAGCCATTACCCTGCCATGAGCTCATTCAAAGAATTCAAGCCCACCAGCTGGGCCATTGATAACCGAATTACCGTCTTCATTCTGACGGTTATTATAACACTGGCCGGACTATCGGTTTACAATACCATTCCCAAGGAACAATTCCCGGAGGTCGTGGTTCCCACCTTTTTTGTAACCACCGTGTACCCGGGCACGTCCCCCGCGGACATGGAAAACCTGGTCACCAGGCCTTTGGAAAAACAATTAGGGACCCTATCAGGTGTCAAAAAAATGACCAGCAATTCCCAACAGGATTTTGCAAATGTCGTTATTGAGTTTGGGACCGATGTATCCGTCGCCGTCGCCAAACAAAAAGTCAAAGACGCGGTCGATAAAGCCCGCACCGACCTGCCCAAAGACCTGCCCCAGGACCCCCGCGTTATGGAGTTGGATATCTCCGAGATTCCCATCCTTTTTGTGAATATTTCGGGACCTTTTGACTTGGATCGTCTCAAGAAGTACGCCACCGATCTCAAAGACAAAATCGAAGATGTCAAGGGAATTAACCGCGTTGATATGGTCGGTGCCCTGGACCGTGAAATCCAGGTCGATGTAGACATGTTCAAATTGCAGGCCGCCAAAATGACCATGGACGATATCGAACGGACCATACGCTTTGAAAACATGACCATGTCGGGTGGTAACATTAACACCGGCGACAAGCAACGTAGCATCCGTATCCTGGGAGAATTTCAATCGGTCAGCGAATTGGGTAACTTGGTGGTGACCTCGATGAATGGATCGTCGGTCTTCCTCAAAGACATTGCCAAGGTCACCGACGGCTACAAAGACAAACAAAGCTACGCCCGTCTCAACGGCCAGAAAGTTATAACACTCAATGTAATCAAGCGTTCCGGCGAAAACCTCATTCAGGCATCCGACGATATCAATGCTTTGATAGCGGAGTCCAAATCCGTCCTACCTAGCGATCTCAAAATCACCGTTTCGGGGGATCAAAGCCGGGTCACCCGGACCACTGTCAACGACTTGACCAATTCCATCATCATCGGTTTTGTGTTGGTCACCCTCGTTCTCATGTTCTTTATGGGAACCACCAACGCCATGTTTGTGGGTCTTTCGGTACCGGTTTCTTCGTTCTTGGCCTTTATGTTCATGCCCAGCCTGGGCTTCACAATGAACATGATTGTTCTCTTTGCACTGCTCATGGCTCTGGGAGTCATCGTGGACGATGCCATTGTCGTCATTGAAAACACCCACCGCCTCTTTGACCGAGGCCGTCGAAACATTGTTACCGCCGCCAAAATGGCTGCTGGCGAAGTCTTTATGCCCGTTCTGGCAGGCACTCTCACCACCGTGGCCCCCTTTATGCCGTTGGCTTTTTGGGATGGTATCGTCGGCAAATTCATGTATTTCCTGCCGGTCACGCTCATATTGACCCTTTTGTCCTCGTTGCTCGTGGCCTATATTATCAACCCGGTCTTTGCAGTGCAGTTTATGAAACCAGAGCCGGAAACGCCCGAAGAAATTCAAACCCAGAAAACACGATCACGCCGTAGCCTTATCATAGCCTCGGCCATCCTCACCGTTCTGGGTGGATTCCTGCACCTGACCGACTCCCCTGGACTGGCTAATTTTGTGTTATTTATTGTCCCTTTGCTTTGGATTAACCGAGTGGTGCTTGGACCGATGATCGAAAAATTCCAAAATCATACTTGGCCCTCGGTCCAAAACCGATACGAACAAGTGTTACGTTGGTGCCTGCAAGGCCGGCGCCCGGCTTACATGATGTTGGGAACGGTTGGATTGCTGGTACTCAGTTTTGTACTTACCGGCCTTTCGGTGAACAGCGGTCGAGTCAAAATCGCCTTCTTTCCGACGGGTGAACCCAATTTTGTGTATGTTTACTTGAACACACCCATCGGTACCCGGGCCGAAGTCACCGATTCGTTGACCCAATTGGTCGAAACCAAGGTTATGGACGTTCTAGGGCCCCGGAACCCTCTGGTGGAATCGGTGGTCACCAATGTCGCCATTGGCGCCGGTGACCCTATGGAGCGCGATCAATCGGTTGCACCCCACAAAGGCAAGGTCACCGTGGCGTTTATTGCCTTTGGAGACCGCGACGGGATGCGCACTTTGCCCTTGCTGGACTCGATCCGCGCCCGCATCAAAGGCATTCCCGGTGTCGAAATTGCAGTGGACCAGGAACGGGGTGGTCCACCTACTGGCAAGCCTATCAACATCGAAGTCACCGGGCAGGATTTCAAGTTCCTGGGGCAGAATGCCCAGGCCCTCAAGGCCTACCTGGATTCTTGCAATATTCCCGGGGTGGAAGAGCTCAAAATTGATTTGGAGCGAAGCAAGCCCGAACTACTCGTCCGCATTGACCGCGAAAGAGCCCAACGCGAAGGGGTCAGCACCGCCCAAATTGGGTCGGAAATTCGTTCAGCCGTTTTTGGCAAAGAAGCCAGCAAGTTTCGGAGTAACAACGACGAAATCCCTATCCAACTTCGCTATTCAAGGGTGGACCGCGAAGATCTCAACCGCCTTCTCAATGCTCGCATCACGTTTCGGGATATGAACGCCGGCGGAGCGGTCCGTCAATTACCGGTATCGGCGGTTGCAAACATCGAGTACACCTCCTCGCTGGGAAGTATCAAACGCAAAAACGAAAAACGCGTGGTGACCCTCAGCTCCAATGTCTTGAGCGGATTTACACCCAATCAGGTGGTTGCCTCTATCAACGAGGCCCTGAATGGCTTTGAAGCCACCGAAGGAACCGGCATCCGCATGACCGGGGAACAAGAGGAACAAGCCGAAGCCGGAGCTTTCCTTTCCAACGCCTTGATGATTTCAATTGGTCTGATTTTTATGATTTTGATGTTCCAATTCAATTCGATGAATCGAACCCTGATGATTTTGTCCGAAATTCTTTTATCCATTATTGGAGTCCTTTTGGGTTATGTTATCACGGGAATGACCATGTCCATTATCATGACCGGTATTGGCATTGTGGCGCTGGCGGGCATCGTGGTCAAAAACGGCATCCTCATTGTGGAATTCATCGACCTGATCCGCAAGGAACAACGCATATCCTTGCGCGAAGCCATTGTGCAGGCTGGTAAAATCCG
>RFPG01000077.1 GCA_009926245.1 Sphingobacteriia bacterium
TGCTGCTGGGAGGTGGGCCGGAGGTGTCCGATCTTCGCAAAATGCTGGAGCGAGTCCCTGCAGAGGGTCGTCCCTGGCGGGTTTTTTTGGGCTTTGGCATGACCGAAACCGCCGGCCACTTTGCCTTGCGACGACTGTTTCCCCATCCCGAACCTTCCTACACCCCCTCGCCGGGTCTTGAAATCAGCATCGAATCCAGCTCAGATTCTGACCGGGCATCAAGCCCTGAATCCAACCCTGAATCCCAAGAACAGCCCCAAAAATCCCCGGAACGGCTCCAGAGACCCCAGAACGGTAGCTTGGTGATCCGAGGTCCCGTCACCAACCAGGAACCGTTGCCCACCCGCGAGATCGTGCGCCTCAACCCCCTCAACGGGACCTTTGAATGGCTTGGCAGAGCCGATTTGACCATCCAAAGCGGGGGTCATACCCTCCTCATTGATGATTTAGAGGCCCAAATCCGCCAAAAAGCGGGAGATTATCCTGAATTATCCTGGCTTTTGAGCCCTCATTGGTACCTCGCACCGCTCCAAGACCCGGTTTGGGGGGAGCTAGTAGCCCTTTGCTTACCCAAGAGTCTCTTGGAGACCCTTCCCGATGGCCCCCTTCGGCCCGACACCTTCGCCCCTTGCCTTCCCAAAGCGGCCTATCCCCGCTACCTCGTGATCGTTCCCGAAGACTCCTTCGCCATTGCCGGCAAAGTCCGCCGCTTGGACTCCGCAGCCTTGGCCCTCCTGGACCCCCAACCCTTGGACAGAAGGACCCGTTTTGGGCTGGGATTGTAGCTGGGATTGTAGGTTTTTTCCACAAAAATTCGTTATTTCGGGAATGCAAGGCATTTACGATTTGATAACATCGTTTTTGCCGACCATCCAACCCCAAAAATCCTTAAACCAAACCATGAAACACACCAAACGCTCGGGCTTTGTTGGACAAGCCTTTTTGTTGATTCTGCTGCTGTGGGCTCCGCTGCTAAGCGCAGGTCAGGGTTCCGGCACCATTGCCGGCCGCATCGTGGACAAAGGCAATCAACCCATCATCGGCGCGAATGTCACGGTCAAAGGCAGCTCCGCCGGAGCCGCCACCGATTTGAACGGAAACTACAGCATCGGAAGCCTCAAACCTGGTAATATCACGCTGGAAGTCTCCTACTTGGGCTACAAAACTCAATCTATATCGGTCACGGTCCGTTCATCTGGTGTTACAACCGCCAATTTTACCCTGACCGAAGACGCCCAACTTCTGCAAGAAGCCGTCATTGTTGGTTACGGAACCACCCAAACCCGGGACCTCACCGGAGCGGTCACGGCCATTCCCTCCAAAGTCTTTCAACAGGGCAATTTCTCCACCCCGGAGCAATTGGTCATTGGTAAAACCCCCGGAGTCCGCATCACCAACAACAGCGGTCTTCCCGGCGGTGGTTCGGTGATTCGTATCCGCGGTGGTTCATCGTTGAACGCCAGCAACGATCCTTTGATCGTTATCGACGGTGTTCCGGTGGATAATGGCGGTATTGCCGGTGCGGCTAATCCCTTGGCCCTCCTCAACCCCGAAGACATCGAAACCTTCACCGTCCTCAAAGACGCCTCTGCAGCGGCCATCTACGGTTCCAGGGCGGCCAACGGGGTCATCCTGATCACCACCAAAAAAGGCGCTGCCTCGGACCGCGTCCGGGTTGAACTCACCACCAATTCATCGGCCAAACAAATCACACGCACCGTCAATGTTTTGGACACCGCCCAGCTCAAACAACTGATCCGCGAAAAAGGTACCAACGCTCAGAAAAACCTCCTCAACCAGCCCTCGGCCAACAACTCAACGGACTGGCAAAGCGAAATCTACCAACTAGCCCTGATCAACGACATCAACCTGACCCTATCGGGCGGTATCAAGGACCTCCCCTACCGCTTGGGTTTTGAACGATACGACGAGCAAGGCAACCTGCGCACCGGCAAATTGGAGCGTACCGGCCTCAACCTCAACCTCAGCCCCAAAATCGGCCCCTACCTCAAGTTCGATCTTAACACCAAATACTACAACCTCCAAAACCGCTTTGCAGACGGAGGCGCCATCGGTTCCGCGGTCGTTTTTGACCCATCACGCCCCGTCAAACGGGATACCAGCGCCTACAACGGGTATTTTGAGTGGGCCAATGTCTCCCAGCCCCTGCAATTGGCCACCAAGAACCCCATGGGTCTTCTCAACCAAAAAGAGGACCTCAGTTCCGTCAACCGTTTTATAGGCAATGTGTTATTGGACTTCGAAACACCCGGCCTATCCGACCTGCACTTCTTCCTGAACCTAGGGGGTGACTATTCTACCAGTTCCGGTACGGTGGTGATTGATTCCAACGCTGCTTCGGTTTGGACTCGTCGCGGAGTCAACAACCAATACGCGATGACCAAAACCAACCGCCTCATCGATACCTATTTCAATTACAAAAAGGAACTCAAATCCTTGCTATCCAGCATGGATGTGACCGGTGGTTACAGCTTCCAACACTGGAGCACCGAAAGCCCGACCTTCCCCGACATCAACCAACGCGGCGATACCATCCAAAAGGCCAACCCCTTTGATTTCTTCACCGAAAATGCCCTGATGTCCTTCTACGGTCGTTTGAATTATACCTTCTTGGACCATTACCTCTTGACCGCTACCCTGCGTGCCGATGGTTCCTCCCGTTTTGCGCCCGAAAACCGCTGGGGCTTGTTCCCATCGGTCGCCTTTGCTTGGCGTATGAGCGATCTGGGCTTCTTTAGCCAAATCCCTTCGATCTCCAATATGAAGCTCCGCATTGGTTGGGGTGTCACCGGCCAGCAAGACGGTATCGGCGATTACAGCTATTTGGCTAACTACAGCCAGAGCACGCCGTCGGCCTATTACCAATTTGGCAACAATTTCCTCCCCATGTTGCGCCCACAGGGCTTTGACGCCAACCTCAAGTGGGAAGAAACCTCCAGCACCAACATTGGTTTGGATTATGGTTTCTTCAAAAACCGCATCAACGGTTCGATTGATTATTACAAAAAGAAGACCTACGATCTTTTGGCTGTCATCCCAACCATCGCCGGCACCAATTTTTCGGACCTCATCCTCACCAATGTGGGTGATTTAGAAAACGAAGGCGTCGAATGGAATATCAACGCCGTGGCCATCGATAACAAAGAAATGAACCTAGAATTTGGGTTCAATGCTACCTGGAACCGGACCACCATCACCAAGTTGACCCGTGTTCCCGATTCTACCAATCAAGGCATTCTGGTCGGTGGTATTTCCGGTGGTGTTGGTAACACCATTCAGATTCACAGCGTCGGCTACACACCGTACACCTTCTACATGTACCGTCAGATTTACGGCAGCGATGGCCGTCCTTTGGAGGGCAAATACTGGGCCCCCAACGGCAAAGACACCATCAGCAGTCCCACAGCCAAGGACCTTCAAAAAGACAAAAACCCCATACCAACCGTTTACCTCGGCTTCTTTTCCAATTTGCGCTACAAAAAGTGGAACGCTGGTTTCAGCATGAGGGCTGAATTGGGCCGTTACATGTACAACAACGTCAATTCCAACAACGGAACCCTAGCGGGTACTGGAGGCAGTCTTGGTTTCATCAACAACATCACCACGGATTACCTCAACACCGGTTTCCGTCTCAACCAACTCAAATCCGACTATTACTTGGAGCGGGCCGACTTCCTACGCATGGACAACCTTTTTGTCGGCTACGATTTTGGCAAGCCTTTTGGCAATGACTTGACATTCCGCCTTTCGGCATCCATCCAGAACGTCTTTGTTCTCACCAATTATTCGGGCATTGACCCCGAAATTTTTGGGGGCATTGATAACAACATCTACCCACGTGCCCGTGTTTACAGTGTCAACCTCAACTTCAAGTTTTAATCCTGTTAATCTCTAGGTTATGAAAAATTTATCTTTCCTTTCGCATGCGTTTCGCGCTCCGGGTTTGGCTGTTGCGGTTCTTCTTGTGGGGCTGACAACCTCCTGCTTTGACGGGCTCAACCTCTACCCCAAATACGGCCTCAACAGCGCAACAGTCTACGCGCCTTGCGATACCTGCCGTAACAAAACCGACAATTACACCATGGTCCTGGCCAAAATCTACGGGGGTCTTTCCCTCTCAGGGAACCAAGGCCCTGCAGGTCAGGGTGATATATCCGGCGATGAAGGTTTTTCTCAATACCTCCGCGTCCTTTGGAATCTCCAAGAATTGCCGACTGAAGAGGCCCTCTGCGCCTGGGCCAACGATGCCTCCATCCGCGATTTGAACGAAGCCGATTGGAATTCACAGAGTTCTTTTGTGAACATGATGTATGCGCGGATTTTCTACCAAGTTCCGCTTTGCAACGAGTTCATTTACCATTGTTCCGAAGATTGGTTGGCCGACAAAGCCTTCTCAGCTTCGGAGAAAGCCACCATCCTGGGCTACAAGGCCGAGGCTCGTTTTATGCGCGCCCTCAGCTATTACCATGCCATCGACCTTTTTGGAAAAGTCCCCTTGGTTACCGAAGAAGATCGCCCAGGATCGGGCATCCCCAGACAAGCCAGCCGGGTCGAACTCTTCAATTATGTTGAATCCGAGCTCAAAGACATCGAAAACCTTTTGCCCGAACCCCGTACCAACCAGTACGGCCGGGTTGACAAGGCTGCTGCTTGGGCCCTACTTGCCCGCCTTTACCTCAATGCCGAGGTCTATACCAACACGCCCAAATACAGTGAATGCGCTACGTATTGCCAAAAGGTTATCGACGCCGGTTATTCGCTGGAACCCCAAATTGCCAACCTCTTTTTGGCTGATAATCACCTGGCCACTAACGAAATCATTTTTGCCATCAATTTTGACGGACTCCGCTCACAGAATTACGGCGGTACCACTTTCTTGGTTAAGAGTTCCACGCCCTCTGCCCCTACGGCAGCCTACCGAGAGAAGCGGGGTACGGACGGTGGATGGGCTGGCAACCGTGCCACCCCCCAGGTATGGAACTGGTTCCCGGCCGATAGCAGCGACTCTCGCAAATTCCTTTTGGATACCATCGCCATGACCCCATCCTTGACTACTGCAACGGATTGGACCGAATTCAGTAAAGGGATTTTGGTTTCCAAATTTTGTAACAAAACCCGGAGCGGTGGATACGGCAACGACCCTCAGCGGAACTTCATGGATATTGATTTCCCCATCTTCCGCTTGGCCGATGTTTATTTGATGTACACCGAAGCTGTGGTTCGTGGAGGCGCTGGATCCTCGGCCAATGCCATTGAATACTACAACCGCGTTCAGCAACGGGCCTACGGTAACAATTCCAACAACATCAGCGCCTTGCCAACCCTCAACCAACTCTGCGACGAAAGAGGTCGTGAATTGTTTTGGGAAGGATTGCGTCGTACGGATTTGATTCGCTTCAATCGCTTCATTGAAGGTGATTACCTCTGGCCCTACAAAGGAGGTCCCGTCAATGGTCAGGCCTTGAACCCCAAATACAAAGTCTACCCCTTACCCCTTTCGGATATCATCGCCAATCCCAACCTGACCCAAAACGACGGGTACTAGACCCGATCAAGGTCGGATCAGGCGAGCACTGCGGCCCTGCGGCCCGCGAATGATATAAACCCCGGGTGAAACCCCGGCGGGCCAAGAGGGGCAATGCACCCATTGGTACTGTCCGTCGTGTTGGGTCTGCATGCGATTCAATACCCGGCCTTGCACATCGGTTAATTGCAGGCTTTGCGGTTCCTGGTTGGGTGACGGCCAGCGGATCGTAAAGCCTTCAGCCGCTGGGTTGGGATACACCTCCAAATCACCGGTACGGGGTGTTTCCCACCAATCACCGGCCTCGTTATTGCCCAAGGCCAGGTTGGGCGGACTCAGTCGTCGAGACGTGTAGAGCTTGTAAACACCCGGGTCCCAATTCACCGACAAGGTCAGGTTGGTCACCAAAACACTATCTCCTGTAAAGTAGTCGTAATACCAGCCGTTGTCCGGGAATAGCAAAATTCCCGGCCGAAAGGCCACATCCCAATTGCCGGCCGCTACCACATGCATGTCCGGGTGCACCAAACGAATTTGCTTGATTCCGCCAGCTACGGCCAAAAAGAAACTATCCGTGGCAAACGCCGGCTCGTTCTTGTGCAGCTGATTCATGGCCGACCAGATTCGATACAGGTATTTGCGCTCCGGGGTGGTGAAATAATCCCAACGCACCGGCTTGGCATCGGTGCGGCAATTGGCATTGACCGTTCCGTTGGGGCAACGATTGATCGAAAAGTCATACCCCAACTCCCCAAACTGCCATAACATTTTGGGACCGGGAATGCTCATCAAAAAAACAGGGACCAATTCCTGCCTTTTGAGAGCCGTGTTCAGATTGCGAACATTGACCAACGAGTTTTGAGCGCCGAACTGTAAGTTCTTGTACATCAGGCGTTCTTCGTCGTGACTTTCGGCATACGCCATCAC
>RFPG01000078.1 GCA_009926245.1 Sphingobacteriia bacterium
TCCTGGCCGGTTACGGACTGTACCCCCAGGGTTCCCTGCGGGATACGATGCTGGCCCATTACCTGCTGGACCCAGATGGCAAACATGGTTTGGATATGTTATCCGAACAATACCTGCATTACCGGCCCATTCCCATCGAAGATTTAATCGGAATCAAAGAAACCAAGGGTCACAAAACACCTCAAAAAAACATGCGGGATGTTCCCAACGAGGTGCTTGCCGTTTATGCCGCCGAAGACGCCGATATCACCCGCTTGTTGTATGCGGTTTTGGAGCCCGAAATCGAAAAGTTAGGGCAAAAAGATTTGTTTGTTGACGTGGACTGCCGGTTGGTCCCTGTCCTCGCTGCGATGGAGCGGGAAGGTATTCGGTTGGATACCCAAGTCCTACGGGAATTTTCGGCCTCGCTGGAAGCGGATCTGCAACGCCTCGAAAAATCCATCCATCAACTCGCTGGCCAGCCCTTTAACATTGCCTCCCCCAAACAGCTGGGCGATATTCTTTTCGAAAAACTACGCCTGGATCCCAAAGCCAAGAAAACCAAAACCGGTCAATACAAAACCGACGAAGAAGTGCTCAGCGCTTTGGAATTTCAATCCCCCATCGTGGCCCAGGTGCTGGAATACCGCGAAGCCCTCAAGCTACGCTCGACCTACGCCGAAGCCCTGCCCGAATTGATTCGGCCCTGGAGCGGACGGATTCATACGTCGTATCATCAGCATGTGACGGCCACCGGTCGCCTCAGCAGCCAAAACCCCAACCTACAAAACATTCCCATCCGAACCCCCAAAGGCCGTGAAATTCGCAAAGCCTTTGTGGCCAGGGAAGAGGAAGGTTGGGTTTTGTTATCGGCGGATTATTCTCAAATCGAATTGCGCCTCATGGCCCATATGAGCCGCGATCCCCAAATGCTGGAGGATTTTGGGTCGGGCTTGGATATTCATGCCGCGACCGCGGCCCGAGTGTACCGCATCCCTCCTGATCGGGTGACCCCTGATATGCGTCGCAAAGCCAAAATGGTCAATTTTGGGATCATCTACGGAATTTCCGCCTTTGGGTTGAGCCAGCGCTTGGGGGTGGGTCGGGGCGAAGCGGCCGACCTGATCAAACAATACTTTGGGATTTACCCCGGTGTACAGGCCTATATGCAGGAATGTGTTGCGGAAGCTCGTTCCAAAGGGTATGCCGAGACGCTGATGGGTCGGCGTCGTTACCTACGCGATTTGCAATCCAACAACGCAGCCGTACGGGCCTTTGCGGAACGCAACGCAATCAATGCGCCGATTCAAGGATCGGCCGCCGATCTCATCAAGGTGGCGATGATCCGATTGGACCAAGGTCTTCGCGACCAAGGCCTTCAATCCAAATTGTTGTTACAGGTTCACGACGAATTGGTGCTGGACCAGGCCCCCGGCGAAGAAGCCGTCCTGGCCGATTTGGTCCGCCGCGAAATGACCGGCGCCGCCCAGCTCCTCGTCCCCTTGGTCGTGGACCTGGGCCGTGGTCCCGATTGGCTCAGCGCGCATTGAGTCGGTTTATTTTTGGGGGATGCACTACGCGAAAAAGGTTTTGTTAAGAAGGGTGGCCTTGCCCGTTTTTTTGTTCACGGTCCTTCTATTCGGTTGGGGGGGCGCCAGTTTGGGCGCGCAAACGAACCTGGCCATCGCGGACGATCCGACCATGCCCTCCGATTCCCTGCTCCGCGCCCAGGGCATCCAAGGACCTCTGCCTATGCCCCTGCAGGCCGAAATGGAGGCCGCTCATTGGCCCACCATCCTCGATCCCGATAATTCCTTCCACTCGGCCATCAAACCCTGGGTCTTCGTCGGTGCAAGGCCGGGAACACGAAACGCGACCGACGACGGTGCACGGCACGTCAAGGGCAACGAAACACGGCCAACTCGAAGCATCGCCTCCTACCTCCGCTCATGGTACCGCGGGCGGTCCGCCGTCCAATACGAGGGGGATTCCCTGGATTGGAGCCTGCGCCTGGATCCCCTCGTTGAATTTGAAGTAGGCCGAGAAGAAAAAGAAACCTGGACCAATATCCGAGGCGTGCGATTGCAGGGCCATGCCGGATCCACCTTTGCCTTTCGGTCGAGTCTCTGGCTGCACAACGGAATTTATCCCTCCTTTACGGACGCATGGATTCGCCAATACGGCGTCGTGCCCGGTCGGATGCAGGCCCGACTCATCGGCACCCAAGATGTTTGGGATTATTACATGGCGACCTCGCACCTAGCCTGGTCCCCGAACCGCCGCTTGGTCTTGATGTTTGGACATGAACGGAATTTTATCGGTTACGGGTATCGTTCGATGTTATGGTCCGACTTCTCCTCCCCTTATACTCACCTCAAAGCCTCGTACACCTTGGGGCCCATGCAGTACACCTATACCTTGGGCAAGCATACCGATTTGCGGGCCCCTCGTATTTCGGGCCTGGGAGGAGCGGCGGCCTCCGGGGACAAAGCCTACGCGCAGAAATACAGCGTAAACGGTTTGTTGGACTGGAATTTGGGTCGTCGTTGGCAGGTAGGCCTTTACCATGCCGTTGTTTGGGCCGCCCAGGACACCCTGGGTCGCCGAGGTATCGAATTGGAATACCTCAACCCCTTTGTTTTTTTGCGGCCGATTGAATTTGGGCTGGGTTCTTTTGGGAACGCTTTGATGGGCCTGAATATCGGCTACAAAATCAATGCCCAACAACAAGCTTACGGTCAATTCCTCATCGACGAAATCCACGTCGCCAAACTTCTGGCCCAGAACGGCTCGTGGGTCAACAAATACGCTTGGCAAGTGGGATGGAAATCGGCCGACTTGGGAGGAATTCGGGGATTGCGTTTGTTGTTGGAACATAACGGCGCCCGACCCTATACCTACAGCCATTGGAATTCTGTTACCAGCTATACCCATCTCAACCAACCCTTTGCCCATCCTGCCGGAGCGAATTTTGTGGAATTCCTGGGGCGCGGTTCTTTGTTACGAGGCCGTTGGTTTCATAACCTCCAGGCCTCCCTCCTGCGGACCGGCTTGGATTCCAACAACCGGGTATCGGTCGGCCGCGATCCTTTGATTTCGTATATCAACCGACCTGCTGATTTGGGCCTGCCCATAGGGACCGGCATCCCCCTACGGACCCTTCAGGTTTCCTGGCAAAGCGGTTGGGTTCTGCACGCGCCCAGCAACCTCCGCCTCGAAATGGGTCTGGTTTGGCGGAACCAAAAAAGTTCGGGGCCGGCCTCTAACCCATCCCTGGACCGTAACAACCTTTGGTTTACGGTCGGCCTTCGCAGCCGCCTCGATGCCTTGTACCAAGACTTTTAGGTCCAACAGCAAACCCCAAGGCACAAAAAAAGCCGGACAAAGCCGGCTACAATTGGAAAACAAAAAGTAGGTTAATCTAATTCCTAGATCCCTGCCGAAGCAAAGACCTTGGTGGGCAATTCAGGCAGGCTTTCGTCCATGGGGCGGTCCAAATGCTCCATGGTGCCGGGTCCGCGTTTGGCCCCCTGGTAAATCTGCTCAATCAGTTGGACGATTTTTGCGGCCTCCGACAAGCCCACCAAATCCGTGGGGGTTGACAGGTGGTCCGTGGAAGAAGGCTTTGCGCCCTTGCTTAGGGTGGACAGGACCTGCCTCCACAAAGCCAAACGATGATCATCCGGACCGGTGGTCGGCAGAATCGGGGCTTTGTCCCGCCCCTGCACCTTGTACCAATAAAACTGGTTCATGTATTGGCCGCTGATGCGAACGGCCCCTTTGGAGCCCAGCACCGTGATCGACTGGTCCAGGTTGCCGCCAAAAGCCGAGGTGCTGTAAACCATGGTTCCCAATGCAGAACCTCCCACCTCAAAGGTGATACGCCCCCCGTCGTCCAAGCGGTGCAATTCCTGGTGGGTGCGGTTGTGGATGTCCGCTTGAATCCTGGTCCACGGTCCCAAGATCCAATGCACCGCATCGATGACATGGGAGAATTGGGTGTACAGGGTCCCACCGTCCAGTTGAGGATCCCCTTGCCAACCCCCGGGACGGTAATACGACGCATCCCGATTCCAGTAACATTGAATATCGACTTGGAAAATTTCTCCCAATTCACCCCCGTCCACGAGTTCTTTGAGATGCACCAGGGTGGGATTCAAGCGGGCCTGCATCATCACCCAGGATGGCAATCCCAACGAAGCGGCCCGGTCCACCAAATCGATGGCCTGACGACTGCGCAAGCAAAGGGGCTTTTCGACCAAGGCCGGCATACGCATATCCATCGCATAGCCCAAATGGGTGGGATGCCAACCGTTGGGGCTGGCAATCATCATCAAATCCGCCGAGTTTCCGGAGCGAACCGAGCCGTTGAGTCGCCCAAGCAAACGGGCATGCTGCTGACCCATCCGCCCAAATCCTACCAACAATACTTTAACCGGGCGACTACTCAACGGGTTCGATTTTTTGAATCAGTTGTTTGAAATAATCGGCGGACCAAATTTGAAAACGAGAGGGGTCTTTCACAAAACGAATGACATCTTCGATCACGCGATCCATTGCCAACGTATCCGCCTTGCGCATCAAAAGATCTCGAATTTCGTCCATGCTCATGCTTGAAGAACCCCAATCGCCGCTCTTGAGGGCGCGGTGACCCACTTGTTGTGTTTGTAATTTAACATTTCTTTGAACAAACCATTCCAAATCATACCAATCCCTTCCTTTGACCCTTGATCCCCAATCCCTGAAAAGCAAGGCATGAACTTTGCCCGCAAACAAATGAGGCTTGGTAAGGCAACGTATATAAAGCGAATAGGGTCGTAACAACAACATTTGCTCGGTTAACAAATCCGTTGGAGGCTCCTTATCCACTTCGATCTTGATCTTGATGCTTGGCAAGGGACCGGTTAAAGAATGTTGAATATTTCTTTGAAGCAAAATTTCGCCAAGCAGGGTATCGCTTTTGAGAAAAGCAGAATCCACTTTGGACCTTTTGGACTTGGCCTTGATTTGAACAGCGACTGTTAAGCCTAGGCTATCAAACTCATGCTGAACCGCATCCATATAGGGGGCAAGGTCAAAATCCGACTGCTCCGTCATCAGGGTAAAATCCAAGTCTTCGGAGAAACGATCCAATCCATGAAAAATCCTCAACGCTGTCCCCCCATAAAAAGCGGCCTGCTCAAAAAATTTTCCTCGATGCAAGCCCGATAAGGCTACCGATTGCATCAGTTCACGGAGCGCTTGCTCTGTTTCGTTGCGGGTGGTCGGCTGATAGGAATCCAGCCATTCTTGGATCATAATCGTTGAAGAGCAGAGACCATGACCTGCAGGCTTTGGGGTTTGGGGGCCCAAGGAATCCAGCTTTGGATGCGGGGGATATCCAAGGTCTTGAGTTCGGTTTCGTCAATTCTCAAATCCTCCATAAGGTAAGCCTGGGCGGCTCGGATGGAACGGAGCCTTAATCCAACCGTGGTCACCACCAGGTCACAAAGCGCCTTGTCGGGTGTAGCCACCATCGCATTCCGTTGCTCCAAGAGCTCCACCGTCGTTGTTCCAAGCGATGCGTAGGGGCTAGGAAGGTGATGGTAGCTGAAGCGTCCCAAAGGGGTATGGAAGGTATGCGGTTTGCCTGCCGTCATCGATACGGTCTCTACCACTTGCTCCGGGATAAAGCCCCAAAAGGAGAGCGCCGATTCCATCGAAACATAGGAGGGTCCGTAGAGATGATTGGCCACCAGAAAGGGTTCCGGTCGATGACCGCTGAGCGCAGGCCCCACGGTATAGAGCCCACGACGAAGCTGCAATAAATAACCTTGATGCACCCATTCGCCCACCTTGTCCAGAGGCCTCTTGTAGTCTTTCAACAAATCCTTGAGCAAGGATGAGTCCAAAGGCATGGTCGCATAGCGACTCAAGTTCAATAAGGGGTTCACCTGTCAAATATACCGCATTAATTCGGTAATTATCCGAATTATATGGGATTAACTGGCATTTTTGGGGGTGGGATACCGATCTAGAAAGTCTTGGTATGCCAAAGCGATGCCCTCCGGGAGGTGGGTGCGGGGCGCCCAACCCAGGGAACGAATGCGGGAGGAGTCCATGAGCTTGCGGGGGGTGCCGTCGGGCTTGGAGGGATCCAGACGGATTTCGCCGCGGTACCCGAGGACCTCGCTGACGGTATGGGCCAGGTCGGCGATGCTGAGATCCGAACCGTAACCCACGTTGAGGAAACCGCTTTGGTCCCAGACCTCCATGGCCAAAAGACAGGCTTCGGCCAAATCATCCACGAAGAGAAATTCCCGCAATGGCGTTCCGCTCCCCCAGAGGGTGATGAAAGGATCGTTCTGGGTATGGGCGATGTGAACCTTGCGGATCAAAGCCGGTAACACATGGCTGTTTTCGGGATCGTAATTATCCCCGGGGCCGTAGAGGTTGGTGGGCATGAGGCTGATGTAATCGCAGCCGTATTGATGACGGTAGGCGTCGCAGAGT
>RFPG01000079.1 GCA_009926245.1 Sphingobacteriia bacterium
CAAAGCATTCGTATTGGAATCCAACCGGCATTCCTGCAGACGTATTCGGGCTCCTCCCTGCCCCATCAAATCCAACCCCACCCCGTTGGCCAACCATGCCGAACCAAAAGCCCTGTTCATTTGAAGAAGATCAAAGGCTTTCCAACCGATGCGGTTGTTTTCAAAACGACAATGGATTAAATCCACCGCGGAATGATGCGTCACCAAGCCGGTATCGTTGCCCGCAAATCGGACCCCGACCAAACGAATCCGTGGTTGCATAGGAGCGTTCAAGCGACGCAAGGCGCATTGCATAAAAGTCAATTCGCATTCTTCCATCGATAGATCCCCGCTACCTTGCAGGGTCCACACGCCACCACGTGCCCCGATCCGCTCTTGACCCAATCGGCATTGACGAACCGTGACCGGTCCTGCACAAGACCATTGGGCCCCAGGCATCCAGCGAACCCGGCAGCTATCCAGCAGGATCGACATCCGGGGTTCATCCAAGGACCAATGCCCGCTGATGCGCAGTCGTTCGTGATCCCGGTGACGACCCCTCATTTCCAAGGATGCACCGGGATAAACAGTCCAGCGTGATGACCTACCACCGTTTGCTTGAACCCACAGCATACCTCCTCCTCGGGGTCTAAAAACCGTACCCGGATGCAATATCACTTGACCATGTATTTCCAACAAGGAGGAATCACCGTCCAAGTCCACCACCGCACCGGGATACATTTCCAAAACCGATCCGCTATCCATCAAAAGCCGATAGCCATTCCGAATCCATAGCCGACTCCCACTGCGTAACACCAAACGAGAGCCGGAACCAAAACGGGCACAAGATTTTTCCCAACCTCGGTAGCCCAAAGGCCTACCCAATTCGACGAGGGAGCGAGAACCCGCGTCCACCGTTACCGAATCACAAGCCACCGAAAGTGTTCGTATTTCTCGGTCGGCATTGGTTGGTAAATCAGGCAAGGACGGAACATCGTGAACCATCAAGTTACCCCCGGCCAAAATCCGCAAAACAGATCCAGTACCCAACACCAACGAAGGGATGCGCACCAAACTATTAAAAGGTACCAGCGGGGTGCTCATAACATGCCAACCCAGGTGGATGGTATCCCCCGTTGTCACGTTGGTGATACGATGCATCGGCACCATCGAGGAACGCAACCAATTTCGAAGGGTACCGGACCATGTGCGGTACACCATGGCATGGGGATCGTTGGCATGGGTTTCGGACCAATGTGGGCGATGCAACCAACGCTCAAACGAATGGGGATCAAAGGGGATATTTAAACTGAGGACCGATCTGAAAACCGAAGTGTCCAGATTCAAGGCTGAAACCGTGCTTACAAAGCTGTGAATCGATACCCATTCAACCGATTCCACAAAGCGGTTGCTTACCTGCATGCCCATGGTGGAATAATCACCAGGAGCATAATCCAACCCCATGCGGGGAACGGTGTTGCGCACCGAGTAGACTCCCAAACGGTTTCGTTGGTGGTGAGCGTTCCATGCACTCTCGATCCTAACCCGGTATCGATGAGATATAAGCAGGATAGCGCTGTGTTTGGAAGCCATAATCCAGGGTGTAAACATGGGAAACAACATGGCCGCCAAGGAATGGATGGTACGATTCAGAGCCAGGGCTCCAAGACCCTGGAGGTAGAGTGCGTATTGTTTCTGGATATCTGAAAAATTGGATTGAATATCGTTCCCTGCCAAATAAACCGTATCGTAGGCGGGGACCCTGGGCGAATGAACAACGATGCGGCCTTGGTTTCGGAACAAAACCATCCGTTGGGAACCGATATCCCGAAAAGACCGAAAAGGAAGAGGAAAGGAATGCGGCGCCCAGACAGCCGATTCCAAAGCAAAGGCCGGCTCACCGTCTCGTATGGTATCAAAGGGTGCGTGAGCATGCCGACCTTGACGCTGTCCGGTTAAGCTGCCGTTGGTGATTGCATAATTCCTCGTGTCTCGGGGCAGTCCCAAGGAGTCTAGCAAGCGTTTCAGCGCCAGGTGTTGCTGTTCCAAGGGGGGGTCCACATGGTAGGTTAACATCTGCGCGGCCGCCGGAGATCGTAACACATATTGGAGTTGTTGCCGCTGGGTTTCCATACGGCCCAGCAGGTTGCCCCTCTGAACCCCATCCAGCAAAGCGTTCTGCACACTAAGTGGAATATTGGCCCCGCCATGCGGGGTGGACAAGGTCCCAAACGATGCCACGCCGTGGCAACAACCGTTCAATTCCATCTGTCGCAAAGCAACACGGGCAATCAACCCACCCATGCTGGCCCCCAAAACATGCATGGTACTCGGAAAAGAAGGGCTTAGCACGGCAGCTCGTGTTGAGTCGGTTATTCGTTTGACCTGTTCCAAAATAGAGATCAGGGCCAAGGCGTTTTTTTCAACCGACGCATGGTTGGTTTCGTAATCCACAAAAACCAGATCCATGCCTTCCCTGTCCAAAGAATCCAACAGATGGGGCAATTCCCCCAATTGAGCATAACGTGCCGGAAAAAAACCCGTACTCATGCTGGCCCAGTTAAGATCCCCGTAACCGTTTTGATCCCCGGGCACGGATTCAGGGAAACCGTTCACCCAGCTTCCTCCCTCAAAACCCTCCACAAGAATCAATGGTTGTAGCAAACCAAAAGGTGTATGACGGGATCGCTTCACAAAGGCCACCGCACGACCGGGGGGCTGACTACGGTTGGGGTTGCAGGCCGGTGTTCCACTCACCAAAATCCGATCCGGATTTCCCATCTTTAACTCCACCCATTGGAGAGGCAAATGAGTGATGGCATCCCCTAGGTTTTGGCCTACCGCGTTGCGCCACCTCAAGCGCAATGTTTTGGGGCCAAAGGAAGCATACGACCAGGTGACCAACTGATGCGGATAGACCCTCCTCCATCCATTCCCATCGTCGGTATCCAGCCAAAGCGAGCTGAGGGAATCGTTGCTGACCCAAAAAGCCTGAGGTATCATTAAACGCAGGGGCTGATGAGCCCTCGTCCCGTACAAGACATCCCGGTCTGCGACCGCCTGCACAAAACGCATCGTTTTGGACCATCCGCTGAGAACGCGGGCCGTATCCGCTTGCAAGACGGTATCCAAGGCCAAATAAGGGGGATTGGAACCGGGCGGAAACCACAAGGTATCTCGAATCCTTTGAGGAGCCAAAGCCAATCGAAGTCGATCGCTCAAACTATCGTAGACCATGTACCCATGATCAATCGCAGAATCCTGAATCTCGCGATAGACCAAATTCATAACACGTAATTGCACATCCATGATGGGTACCCGTTGATAGGTCGCAAGATTCCATTGACCCTGGTAACGAACGGTATCGGCGTATCCGATTAGGTCGTTAGGGTGTAAGCGCATGGCGGGAGCGGGATGAAAGGCTCCAAAAAAGAAGAGACGGTAGTATTGATCCCAATCCGTAACATCCGCCGAATCCTGACGATTCACAGTGTATCGATCGGGGTTTAATCCGGTGCTGGATCGAAGCAACGAAAGCGGACTTCGGTCCAACAAGAATTTTTCGGGGACATAAGGTTGCAAAAGGTCGTATCGCTGGATATGACGGGTTTCGGCAATGCTTTGGGCCTTCAGCCCAAAAGCGCCACCTAGGAGGCTGGCAAAGGCCAAAAGAGTGCCTTTCCAGGGAAGTATCGTTTCCATGGTTCATAAATCAAAAGTGAAAAGTCAACGTCGGGGCAGATTCAAAAAAGCCACAGCCTACCCGGTAGGTCCATCAAACCAAGGGTCAGCGACAGCAAAGGGTGGCTCCAACCGGTCGGTTAGGGCGCCCATGACCACTCCGTAACACGAAATGGTTCCAAAACAAAAAACGTATCCAAGGAGCGCGGCGGCGCTGAGGGACCTGCCAAATAGGTGCCCTCTACCCCCAACGGTGTACCGCTCACCCAAGGAATGGTGCGCACGATGGTATCCGCTTGAAAAAAAAACTCGGACCGGTTCCCTACGATGAGGTTCATCATGCCACCGGGTGTCATTCCAGTTAAATCAAGTTGCAAGCGCAACCACGCCCTTGCGGGGATTTCAATGCGCAATTGAGTCATCCCGTAACCACTGATTTGGGGCATATTGGGTGGTTGAACCAATTGCGGCGGCAAAGAATCCATCAACAAGCGCAACTGGTTAGGCAAAAAGTCCGAAGACAAAGCATGAACAAAAAAACCGGAATCATCCGTGCGAATGCGGGCCAAGGTATCGTACCCGCCAACCAAGGTCGGCACACCTACCAAAAGAGTTAGGGACTGTCCTGGACCTTGTTCAGTTCCCGCCAAGACAACCCTTCCCTCAAAACGGTACGTGGGCCTCCATTCTGCTTCCTTTGAACAGCCGATTCCCAGGCCTAGCCATGCCCATACGCCCCAAATTCCCCATCGTGACCGGTTTCGTAAATGTTTTGTTAGCATACCGCAAAAATGCTAGGCCTTTTGCTTTAGATCCGTATGCGAACGCTTCGCAACGCTTGGGTTGCTCCGAAGAAATTGATTTAGTTATCGCGAACAACCCGCACATTCAGCGTGTTGCCCTTGAAGCAATTGTAGACATTGCCCATTTCAAAATTCATAGCCCATGCATTCGCCGCGGTTACCTCCACACCGGTATAATACGCCGCTGTTTTGAAAGAACCTTCATCCTGCACATACAGCTGCTGGTAAATCGCCCGCAGCTCCTCCATGGTCGGGAGTCTCCACTTGCCATCGCCCAATGCAGCCACCGCCGCAAGGGCATTGTCCCAGGACATCGTTTTGGGGAAATCTTCATCGGCCACCCGGATCGTATTGCCCTTGACCAAAACGGTATAGCCTTTGGAAGTTTTGGACCAAGGTTTTTGGGCCAACGCCGTCTCTGAAAGGCCGATTAGCCCCATGAGACCTACCAATAATATTGCAAATTTCATATTCCTAAGAATTTGATAGCAAATATACTATACCAATACGCTCCCCGACCCGCCGTCTAGGGCGTCCCCTGGGGCTGGTAGGACCCGTTCACATCCCCTTTGCACAGGGCACGGATCGTTCCCGGAACCCCGGGGACTCCGGCCATCCAGGGTCCGGGGTTGTCGTCCACCCAATCCCCGCCCGCAAAACTCCCCACCATTCCTGCGCTACGGCGATTGACCAAAAGGGCATCCGTATTGTTGACCGCACCGTTACCGTTCACATCCGCCGCTTTGAATCGCAGGGGGCTCAGCGTCACCAAAGAGGCAAAGGCCCTGCTAATACCCAAGGCATCGGTTGCATTGACCCCGCCCCAGGGAACCGCATAAGTCCAGCTCGGCCGCACGGCCAAGGGCCCCACATTATTCCAACCAAAAGAACCCAGCGAATCCGTCAACCCAAAAGCTCGCCATTGCAAAGCCGTATCGCGCAGCTCCACCATCGTCCCCCGAAGGGGCGTTCCCGCTGTGTTATCGTAAATCAAGCGTCCCGATAAGGCATAGCATCCACCAAGGTTTCGAATTTGCCCACTGTAACACAAGAGAGGCAAAACCTGACCCGATCCGACCAAGGCCTGGCATCGGCTGTTCAAGGTATCCCAAACCAGGACGGGACCCGTTGAAGGGCCGTTCACCCCGGCCGGCCAAACCAAACCAAGGCGCATCAGAACCCCCGCATTCCAAGAAACGGGCGATGCGGACGTCCAATTCAAGATCAAGGAATCGGTGTAAACTGCGCTCCCTACCGGCGGATAGGCTTGAACCTGCAGTCCAGCCGCTTGAGCCGCCAAGGAGTTCCATCCTGTCAGCCTCAGCATCCCCGGTGGGAAATCCAATTTGAGTCGAAGCGAACGAAGCCCGGTGAATTCACTGTTCAAGATATCCAAACCCAGGCTATCGCCAGGGCATCCTTCCACCGAAGAAAGGTGCACCGCGTTGCTCGCAATCCCCAAAAGACGCTCGGGTGCAAAAGTGCCGCAAACGGCTCGCGGGTTCAGCGCCATCACCGACCAGCGGTAAACCCGGTTGCTCAGCAATTGACCCGAACCGTTGTACAAAAAAGTGGTATCGTTCACCCAAATATCCTCCACCGTAGTTCCCAACCATCGAACCCGTAACACATAAGCCGTTGCACCGGGCACGGCCTTCCAGCGAAACCTCAAGAAATGCAGGGGCCTACCGTAGGTGCTATCCAAGGGTTCGATCAAAGTAGGAACCCCCACCGTCGAATCGTAGGAAGGCATGGCAGGGGTTAACAAATAGGAACGGGGGCCGGTGGATGTGACCGTCGCCCGCATGGCCGCCTTTTGTTCCACCGTGAACGAATCCTGGCAGGCATCGTTGGCATAACTCATGTACAAACGACCCAGCGGCTGAAAAGCATCACTGTTGATATCCACGGCCGCTCCCCCTCCGTTGGGGCAATTCCATCGCGCATCCCGAAAATCCGACGGTGTATCGCAAAAACGATCCCCGGCCGTTGCACA